>NZ_JAUBSX010000048.1:0-54255 GCF_036704885.1 Microcoleus sp. F4-D5
TTTTCCTAGCGGCTTCACTATTTTTATTCATTTTACCTCATTTTTAAATAGTCTCATACTTATTTGAAATGACTATATCTACGTTCTGACGGGGTTGTCACCCCGTCAATTGTTTAACTCCCCTTACTCGAAACTAAAAGATTGATGTCGATTGACGCACACCTGTATACGCAGCTTGTAAGCGACCCCAAGCCCTTCTTTAAAATTGCCGCAAAAAGCGCAAATCGCTAGCATAAACCCGGCGAATATCGTCGATTTCATAAAGTACCATTGCGAACCGCTCGACCCCAAAACCTGCCGCAAATCCAGTATATTTTTCTGGGTCTAAACCCACTCCTTTAAGAACATTAGGATCGACCGTTCCGCAGCCCAAAACTTCCAGCCATTTGCCGTTCCACTGCAAATCAACTTCGGCAGAAGGTTCCGTAAACGGAAAGTAACTCGTGCGGAAACGGATCGGCAAATCTTGCCCGAACATTTGCCGCAAAAACTCTTTAATTGTGCCTTTCAAGTCAGTAAATGTCAGACCTTCATCAATTGCTAAAAGTTCAATTTGGTGGAAGACTGCTGCGTGAGTAGCATCGACAGTATCGCGGCGGTAAACGCGGCCGGGAGAGACAATCCGAATCGGCGGTTTGTGCTGTTCCATGTAGCGAATTTGCACCGATGATGTCTGAGTCCGCAGCAACTCGCCTCCTGGCAGGTAAAATGTATCTTGCATATCCCGCGCTGGGTGGTCGGGCGGGGTGTTGAGCGCCTCGAAGTTATAATAATCTGTTTCCATTTCCGGGCCGTTGGCGACGGTGTAGCCGAGGCCGACAAAGATATCGAGAGCGCGGTCTATGACGGCGTTTAAGGGGTGCACGCGGCCTTGGGGGCGAAAAATCCCCGGCATGGTGACATCGATCGTTTCTGAGGCTAATTTGGCTTGGATTTGGGCGGTTTGGAGGGAGGCGCGCTTGTCTTCTAAATCGGCTTGCAGGGCTTCTTTGACTGTATTGGCGATCGCGCCTACTTTGGGACGCTGGTCTGGCGACAGTTTGCCCATCATGCCTAAAATTTGAGAGAGTTGGCCTTTTTTGCCGAGGTAGCCGACGCGCAACTGTTCGAGTTGTTCGAGAGTATTGGCAGTGGCGATCGCACTTTTGGACTCTTGACCGAGGGTTTCTAGTTGAGTTTCAATGTCGCTTAGCTGGACAGTCATTTTGATTTTAGATTTTAGATTTTAGATTTTAGATTGAGGGCAGTTTTGAGCCAAGCTGAGTTTAGCGCAATTTTGGTTCGACAGTCTTATTGATTTTAGATTTTAGATTTTAGATTTTAGATTGAGGGCAGTTACGGATAATTCGTAATAGGTAATTGGATGTGAGAGCGATCGGCATAGTTGAATCTAGTTTAAGATTGTTATCAGGCCTATAAAAATTTCAATGAAACTTTTAATTAGCAACGACGATGGCATCTTTGCACAAGGCATCCGCAGCCTCGCCAACGCTCTCGCCACAGCCGGTCACGACGTGAGCGTAGTTTGCCCAGACAGAGAGCGCTCCGCTACCGGCCACGGCCTCACCCTGCACCAACCAATCCGCGCCGAAATTGTCGAATCCATTTTCGATCCCTCAGTCCAAGCTTGGGCTTGTTCGGGTACTCCCGCCGACTGCGTGAAACTCGCTTTGTGGGCTTTACTGGACAAACCGCCGGATTTTGTGCTTTCCGGCGTCAACCACGGGCCGAATTTAGGCACGGACATCATCTGTTCTGGCACGGTTTCTGCCGCAATGGAAGGAATTATGGAAGGCATTCCCAGCATTGCTTTCAGCCTCGCGAGCTATACTTCCCAGGAATTTGGGCCGGCAGTGGATTTCGCTGTCACCTTGCTGTCGCAGTTGGAAAAACAGCCACTGCCCAAACCGGTGCTGTTGAATGTCAACATACCAGCAGTCACACAAGCAGAAATTACCGGAGTTGCGATCGCCCGTCAAGGCATTCGCCGCTATTTCGACATATTTCAAAAGCGCACCGATCCGCGCGGCAAAACTTATTATTGGCTGGCTGGCGAATTGTTAGAAGATGTAGAAGAAGCCTCCGATTCGGCGGTTTGGCATGATATTCCTACGGACGTACAAGCTATTCGAGATAACAGAATAACGGTGACTCCCCTGCAATACAATCTCACTTGTGCTCCCGACTTGCACTCGTTGCGGGATTGGCAATTTGAAGGTTTTCCCAAGCAGTGAGCTCCGATCGACCCGATCCGAGCGGTAAACTAGGAATTAAGGAAAAGTGCCTCTTCAGGTCTATGCCCTAGGCGTTAACGCAGGCTCTCCATTGGTTGTTGGTTTTTTACTCAATAAAAGCAGTTATGAACGCTCCCACCTATAACACTCATTCTGTCACTTGCCCGATTTGCCACCGTTCCAGCGTCGTAGGGCCAGTCGGAATGGTCAGCGGACTATTCACTTGTCCCCACTGCCATTCTCATCTGGTAATTAGTTGGAGCGGTCATTTTGTGCGCGATCCTTTTAGTCTCAAACAACTGACAGTGGGAAAAATGCTCAGGCGCGAGAGCCGGCCGTTAGCTCGACTTCAGCGGGACTTTGGGCTGGGCAAGCATTTTCCGCTGATTGCAATTTTGGGCAGTGTGGTATTTTTGGGATGTGCGCTCTCGGTTACGGAACAATCGCTGCCCCGACAGCATTCATTTCAAGGATTTTTAGAGTGGGTGAGCGGAACTGAAAATTCTCAAGATGCCTCGCGTTAACATATCTCAACATAAATTGTGACAGATACTCCGTGCAAATATCTATTCCTTTAGGTATAAATCACAATAGTTTAGCAATTGTACCAATCTCGATCGGCGGGTAGGGACTTAGGCACCGTACCCTTATTTTTGTCCGTAAAAACGTCACAACCCCAGTCCGGCAGGGGTTGAAACCCCTGCCTCAAAGGGACGCGGCGAAAGCCTTTGTCCCTGCGGCGGGGATAGACCGATAGGCGGGTGTCCTTCACAAACCTGGGATACGCTGTATCGCATCCCTCAATTTAGAAACTCAGCAATTTTTCTAACTGCTGCTTCCAAAATTGCTGGCGACTCGACTAAGGCAAATCGCACGTAGCCTTCTCCTGATTTCCCGAAACCGGCACCGGGGGAAGCTGCGACTCCTGTACTCTGTACTAGCTGAGTGCAAAATTTCACGGAATCTCGGGCCCAAGGTTCCGGCAGTTTCGCCCAGACGTACATGGTTGCTGCGGGTACAGGCACTTGCCAGCCGATGCCCTGCAAGGCGTTTACAAAGGCATCCCGCCGTTTTCTGAAGGTTTCTACGCTGGTTCTGACGGTATCTTGGGGGCCGGTTAATGCGGAGATCGCTCCGTTCAAAATCCCTCGGTATTGGTTGAAGTCTACTGCTGCTTTTACCTGTCGCAGCGCTGCAATTAGTTCGGAATTGCCGATCGCGTATCCGACTCGAAAACCTCCCATACTGTAGGATTTGGATAGTGTAAAAAACTCGATCGCCACACTCTTATCTCGATCCGCCTGAAAAATTGACGGCGCCATCAATTTGCGGTTTTCCTCGATCTCAGCAGCCTCAATTGCAGAATTGCGACCGTCAAATACCAAATCCACATAAGGGAAATCGTGAACTAAAACTAGCCCGTGTTCGCGACAAAAAGCCACGGCTTTCTCAAAAAAAGCAACAGGTGCGATCGCAGTTGTAGGATTGTGAGGATAGCTCAAAACCATCATCTTCGACTCAGCCAACACTGCTGTCGGAATATCTTCAAATATCGGCAAAAACGCATTTTCTGCTAATAGCGGCATCGGATAAATTTGACCGCCGGCCAAATGCACACCGCCCGCGTGGGAAGGATAGCCCGGATCGAGCAGCAAAGCAAAATCTCCGGGGTTGAGTACAGCTAAAGGCAGATGCGCCGTGCCTTCTTGGGAACCAATTAACGGCAGCACTTCGGTTTCTGGATTTACTGAAATCCCAAATTTTTTCTCGTACCAAATAGCTGCGGCTTCCCGGAAATCTCTTGTACCGTTAAACAGCAAATAGCGGTGGGTGCTGGAGTCCGACAAAGAATGTGCGATCGCATCTGTAATGTGAGCCGCCGCAGGCAAATCCGAAGAACCCAGAGACAAGTCAATCACATTCTGCCCCGCTGCTCTAGCTTGAGTTTTCGCCCGATCCATATCGGCAAATACATTAAATTGCAGTGGCTCTAAACGTTTGGCAAATTGCATATTTTTTTAACTTTTTGGAATTTTAAGAAATATTTTTATAGTGATAATTATTATTTAATTTTTTGCTGTGGCACTCTTATTTGCTTTGTGAATGTTTTTTTATAACCGCAGAGAGCGCAGAGGGCGCAGAGTCAATCGATTTGAGATTTGAGATTTGAGGTTAAAGAATTGAAGCCTTGACCCAGCCCAAAAACGGATACCACCCCCCGACAACAGTCGTGGAAAGATAAAAATTTTAGACCCTAGTTCAAGCTCCCAGATTTATCTGTGGAGTAAATCTCAAATCTCAAATCTCAAATCGACTGACCCCACGGATAAATTCGGGGGCTCCTTTATCGGATACAGGTTTTTTATTTCTGGACAGATGAATCCGGGGGTTTGTATCCTGGATGCTTGATTGTCACAGAGGAATATCGAGGAGAAAATAGAGATGTAAAACAAATTGAAATTGCTATAATTGTGAGTTGGGAGTTGGAAACTCCCCAATCATTTCCAAACTTTATAAGTGAGCGTCGAGCAAACCGATCAAAGTTTGTTTAGTAATAGCTCCTTCGCGAGAAAGCACTACTTCGGCATTTTTAAACAGCCTGAGAGCTGGGACTCCTTCTACTTTATACTGCTTGACAGTATTAGGATTGGGGTCAATTTCCATTTTAACCACTTTCAGACGATCGCTGTAGTTGGCAGCTACCCAGTCTACCGAAGGCGCGATCAGTTTGCAAGGCCCGCACCAACTAGCCCAAAAATATGCAAGCACTGGTTGCTCAGCTTTCAGGACTTCTGTTTCAAATTTTTCGTCGTTAATGACAATTACAGTGTTGCTCATGGTTCTGCGATTATTTTTTGTATTTATTTCTAAAGCACCGGCGGGCGTGAAACTTGCACCAACTTAGAAGACAGGCCCAAAAAACTGTTAATAATTTTAAAACATTCTGCGAATTATTGAGTGCGAACTCAGGAGTGGGAACTGATGGCTAATTCTGTATGGCGTTTAATTCCGCAGCTACAAGCATCTGGGATGTTGCAGATGGCGATCGACCAATGGCTGCTGGAACAGCATCTAGCGGGCAAAAATCCCCCAACTCTGCGATTTTACACTTGGCAACCTGCGGCGATTTCCTTGGGCTACCACCAGCGCAGGTGGCCGGAGATTTGGCAGCAGTTGTCTTGGCAGGGAATGCCTGTGGAGTTGGTGAGGAGGCCCAGCGGCGGGCGCGCCGTGCTCCACCAAGGCGATTTAACTTATGCAGTTGTGGCGTCGGGATTTGGAAGCAGCCGTATGAAAGCTTATCAGACTATTTGCGAGTTTTTGATTGAGGGTTGGAGGGCGATGGGTTTGGATTTGCAATACGGGGAAGCTGGAAGGGGTTACATTCACAACCCCAATTGTTTTGGTACTGCGACGGGCGCGGATTTAGTTACACTTGATGGCTGCAAGTTAATTGGTAGCGCGCAATTGCGACGGGGTGATGCTATTTTGCAGCACGGTTCGATGCGTTTGCAGCCGGATGTTAAATTGTTTTCTCAAGTGTTTGGGGAAGAATTAATTCCTGTGAAATTACCTCTATCTGAAGGGGGAGATGATTTGATTTCAACTGTAATTGATGTTTTGAGTGCGGCGGCTTGTCGCTGTTTTGGGATTGATTTGGAGGTGCAGCCGCTTTCGGATCGGGAATGGCACGACATAGCAGATGTTGAAGGAAGATGGAAGAAGGAAAATATATTAGATACTAGATACCTAACTTCTTGAAGAAGTCGGGTATCTCGCTAAAATCGCCAATCTAAAATTGGAAAACTCATCTATGGCTGCTGCTCAATTTCAACGATCGGCTCTTGGGCAATTTGGCCCAATTTCACAGAATATAGCAAGGTTTTCCAATCACCAGCTAAATCTGTATCATTAGGATTAGCGCGGCGAGCGGCAGCTAGGGTGCTGAGGGCATCTTGCCAAATCCCATTTTCAGCATAAATAACCGTTTTCTGGCGCGAATCTGCCCGATCTAATTGACTGCGGATATCTGCACTGAGTTCAACTCGCCGTACAACACCGCTTTCGATCTCATCGCCCGATCGGTCTTGAGAGTTGCAAATCACTGTAAAATTCCAACGGTAACTTTTGCCTGCTTCCAAGGGCGGCACATTTTGGTTAGCGGGGATACTAACGCCGATCACTCCAGATAAATTGCTAATTGTGACATCCTGTTTGTAAATCTGCTTGCCGCTAGGATCTTCTAGGGTAAATTCGGCTAATTCTGCCTTTGTTTGAGGCAAGTAGAAAAAGAATGTTGGATACTCGGAAACAGTCCGTCCGATCTTACTTTTAGGCACTAAAGCTGTGACACCTAGCTGACGAATGCTCTCGCAGCCACCGCGCAGAGGCCGTCTCGGTTGAGCGGGGGGGCGATCGTCGATATCTTCACGGGGCTCAATGAAGCGCGGCCCTCCCGATTGAGTGATTGGCTTGCCATCTATTTTTGGAGTCGGCTGTCCCACAACTGCTAATTGGGAAGCATTAAGCGTTGCTATCAATACTATTGAGCCAACTGATGTCAGATTGAGGAAAAACTTAGTAATTGTTTTCATATTAACTCCCTGAATTTTTAAAGAAAGATTCTCTCTTTTTATTTCTTTTTGCTTCCCAAAATCCGGTAGACATTAACTTTTTGTTCCCTGCCTCTTAAATGCAAAGCTCCCCAAGATTCTACCTCAAATTTGTCGGCCAGATGCAGAAAGGTTTCTTCTGCAATCAATATCCGGCAAGTGTCTTCTTGCCGATCCTTTTCACAGCTTTCGAGCCGAGAGGCAATATTTACGCTGTCGCCGATCACTCCATATTCTAAACGGGTTGAGCCTCCGAGACTACCCACCATCACAGGCCCTGTAAAGATGCCTACTCGCATGTTTACGACCGGTAAACCGCGATCGAGCCAATTTTGATTCATTTGTGGCAAGCGGGAACTGATGGCTAAAGCGCAAGATACGGCGAGGCGAGCATCTTCTGCAATTTCTTCTGGAGTGGTGCGGGGAATGGGTACGCCAAATACTGCCAGCATTCCATCTCCGGTAAATTTATTAATCACGCCTTGATGTGCTTGGACTTCTTGGGCCATTGCTGATAAATACTCATTTAACCAACTCATTACTACTTCTGGCGGTAGTTTTTCGGAGATTGTACTAAAACCCTGCAAGTCGGTGAGAACGATCGTAGCAGTAACTTTTTGGCCCGGCAATAACCCTGATTCGAGCAGGTGGACGCGCTCTTTCCACAGGGCATTGGCGATCGCCGGTGAAGTTTGTTGTCCTAATAATTTCATCACAATCCCTTGCTGTTGCCTCGACTGCTCGTACTTATAGGTAACTGCGACTCCTGCGGTGATTAAAAGTGCCAGGGTAGGGGAAATTAGAGGAATCCACCCCTGTTGCATGAAGAGGAAAAAGGTGAATCCGAATAATGAACCGCAAGCTGCGATCGCACTTCCCATCAAACTCAGCGATTTTTCTAGCCGCCAAGCTAAACAGCCGCCGACTGCGCCCCAAACAGCGATCCAGAGAATTTCTTGCCATTCGTCCCAATACCAAAATAGACCTTTCCCATCTAAAACTGCGCTGAGAATTTGGCTAGTAGCCGTTGCGTGAATGGATACCCCAGACATCGGCCGGTTTCCGTTGGCAGTAGCGCTGTAAGGGGTTAAAAAGAAATCTTTAGCAGTTAGAGCTGTAACGCCTATTAGCACTATTTTACCTTTCACCCATTGCCGGTCAACTTTTCGCTCCAAAACTTCAGTTAGTGTCACGGTTTTTGCTATATTTTCAGGAGAGCGGTAATTGAGCATGATTTGATAGCCTTGGGCATCAATGTTTTGATAACCTCCTGAGTCAGAACGCAACTTTGAAAACACTATTTTATCAGCCTGAATTTCTTCTTTTTCGGTTAATTTAGAATCAATTTTTTTGCTGTTAAAATAGGCAAAAGCTAGTCGCATAGAGAATGAAGTTAGTGTCGTTTTACCATTCTTGGCGAACATCAAATTGCGACGCAGTATACCGTCTGGATCGACGACTAAATCGTTAAATCCTACCCGCTCTTCTGGTATATTGGGAGGTGGTGGGGCTGGGTCTTGCTTAGAGTTACCGATCAAGGTAATGGGGATTACTTTGGGGTTTTTCAGTTGAGTTACTAATTCTGCATTCCCCGGTTCGTAGGGAATATTGCGAATTATATCTATGCCAATAGCTGTGGGTTCAAGACGAGCTATTTCGGAGATCGCTTTTGCTAAAGTGCGATCTGAAATTGGCCATTTTTCAATAGTATTAATATCCTGTTCTGTGATGGTCACTATCAGCAACCTGGGGTCAGGGCCCGGATCTGGCCGCAACTTCACCATCAGGTCGAAAGTATTTAATTCTAGTGGCTGCAACCCGCCTAAATGCCGCACTCCCAATAGAGTTCCCGTCACGACAATCCAGATAATAGCAAGAGGTTGCAAATCAGGGAAGGGGAAGGAATGAGTTAAGTTTTTCCAACTCCAGCCTCTCTCCTTCAACTGATGATGAAATTGATGCAAAAATTTGGGCATATTGATAATTATTTTTTCAAATTTTCTTGAAAAAATGCACCGCCTCTTAAGTTATCAAATCAAACAATTTGGGATTTTTGATTTGAGGTCGTGGAATTGGATTTTACACGATCCGCACAGATGAATCCGGGGGTTCTTCTTCTTTATAATCCCAAATCCCAAATCCCAAATTGTTTGACTAATGCCAAATTTTTAGTTTTCTTGTGCGGTTTTGGCGATCGCACTTAACTGCAATCCTTGGGGATAGCTGTTTTCTTCTTTGCTGCGCTTGATGTCGGCGATTGAAATCTGGGGTTTGAGGTATTTTGCCAAAACTTTAATCACGTCACCCCGATCGATCGTCCCCGCTACTGAACCAATCGGCGACAGGACGATGATTCGGGGGAGTTGACGGGCTTCCATGCTGTTAATTACTTCTGCTATGGATGCTTTTTCGGAGACTGTGGGGGTTTTTCCCAGGGGTTTTAAAATTTTGTGCAAAGTCTGAATTTGCCACTGACTGCGTTCTGTGAAGCGGATATCGTCGATCGACACTAAGCCCAAATCCCGCCCGTTGCTCGCAGCAATGTAAAATGGAAACGGATTGACTTCTAACAAATATCGATCGGCAAATTCTCGCAGAGTCAAATCTGCATCTACCACTCGAAAATCGCGGCTCATCGCATCGCTGGCTTTAATTTTGAGCAGGGCTTCTTGTAAGGAAGCTAAGCTGCTGTACGAAGTGGCATTGCGAATCCCAAACCCGCCGATTAGCGCAATCCACAAGCCGCCGTACTCGCGCGCTAAAAAGCATAAACTCAGACCCAAAGCAACGGCCAGCCAACCTAAAATTTGTCCGGTTTTTGCCGCCCAGCGAACTCCCGCAAATCGAGAGCCGGTGATTTTCCAAATTGCTGCTTTTAAAACTTGTCCTCCGTCCAAAGGCAAGCCGGGAATTAAGTTAAATAATCCCAAAACTAAATTAATTTCTGCTACCCTTTCTGCCACAATTGCAATCAAACTTGTCTGAGGGAGAACTTGAGAGCCTAAACCGAGTATTAAAAACAGCGCAAAGCTGACGAGAGGGCCAGCGATGGCTACTTGAAAAGCTTGACCGGGAGTTTTTGATTCCGAGTCGATCGATGCAATTCCACCAAATAAGAATAGGGTAATAGAATTAACTTTAATGCCTTGCGACATTGCCGCCAAGCTGTGCCCGAGTTCGTGCAAGAGCACGGAAGCAAACAGTAGCAGAGCTATTGCCAACCCGGCACTCCAGGAGAGCCCAGGCCCCCACAAGCGGTAACTGCTGGCGTATTGGCGGGTTGCTAGGGCTAAAATTATAAACCACGAGTAATCTATAAGTAGGGGGATGCCAAATAAAGAGCCGATTCGCCAACCTGTCTGCATGAAATTTTCCTGCCGCATGAGAGGAAGAAAGAGTTTCTATTATATCTTTTCTTCCTCTTGCCTTTCCCCTTCCCCAGATTTTTAAAGAACTCCGGCGTTTCCTAAGCCCAAGATTACTCCTGTTCCGAGCAAGTGGCCGAAGCTGGTTGTTGCCAGCAATTCTGGTATGCCGAAGCCTTTGAACATTCCAGGCACTTCAACGGGTAAAGCTGGGCCCTTGCCTCGGTTTTGCTTGTTTATGCCGTAGTAGCCGATCGCGACCGCCAGCAAATTGCATAAAATCATTGTCAGTCCTACCACTGGCGACCACTCTGGCGTTGAGGGAGTGGTGGATTGTACGGCTAACAGCAAAGATGAGTCGATCACGTTCTTATCTCCTTATTTCACAAATAAATTGATTTCCAAGATTATAAAAAACGGTTTGCATTAAACTAAGATTTGTTTTAATAGTTAACAATTCGTTGATATTTTGATACAAATTCGGAACGGAGGACTGGGAGTGCGGGTTAAAATTTGCGGAATCACTAAATTAGACCAAGGAATTGCGATCGCCCGCTTGGGAGCCCAGGCTTTGGGGTTTATCTGCGTGCCGGCTTCCCCCCGCTATGTCACCCCAGAAACAATTCGCCTGATTGTCGAGCAGTTGCCGGAAAATGTCGATCGCATCGGCGTTTTTGCGAATACCACAATAGAAAACATCTGTCAAGTAACGGCAGAGTCAAATTTAAGCGGGGTGCAGTTACACGGAGATGAAACAGCGGAATATTGCGATCGGCTGCGCGAGTTTTTGCCGGGAATTGAAATTATCAAAGCTTTGAGAGTTAAGACTCCTGAAACTCTAGAGACAGCGGCTATTTACGCTGTTCGTGTCGATACTTTACTGCTGGATGCTTACCATCCCAATCAACTCGGCGGTACTGGCAAAACCATCGACTGGAGGATGTTAGCAGATTTTAGACCGCAGTGTCCTTGGCTGCTGGCGGGCGGTTTAACCGCAGATAATATTTTAAATGCAATTGATAGCGCGATCGGCTATAACTTCAGCGGTGTTGACCTTTCTAGCGGCGTAGAAATAGCGCCGGGAGATAAAGATTTGACCAAAGTTGCTCGGTTGTTCGCTCAATTAACTCAATTCGCCGGTCATTGCTAATTGGTAATACCAAATAGCCGCACTTTTTATCGGATTCATTCTTTAGTCTGCGTGGGCGAAGCCTGCCGTAGACTGGGCAGACTTCGTTTGTATAGTAGCGGTTGCAACCCCTGTTTTTTCCCTTTATTCTTTTACCGCCGGATCTCAAAAGTGCGTGAAGCCGAGCTATCCCTTTCCCCGCAGGGGTTCCCGTTCCCCGTAGGGTCGGGTAGGGCATCGCTCTCCGGGTCTTCGTATTCCAAAACCAACTCACTCACCCTAGCACCAGTGGGGCCGCGGCGGCACCAACCAATCATTTTTTCAACAGCTTTTTTGTCTCCTTCAAATACAGCCTCGACGCGGCCGTCGGGGAGATTTCTTACCCAGCCGCCCAGGCCGAAATACTTTGCTTGATTCCTTGTTGAATATCGGTATCCTACTCCTTGAACTAATCCGGAAACAAAAACCCGGACTCTGACGGGCGGGGGTGATTGGTTTTGCATAAACGGTTCAACTTACGGTTAACATCTGTTTGAAAATTTTAAGGATCGGTTTGATTATGTTAAATTTTAGTGCGATTCCCTTCGGGATAGCTCCGCTTCACGCGCTGCTGGGATTGCTAGTACGCCGCGTCACCCTGGCTTTTTCAACTATTCCCGATTTCACTGATTGGCTGGTTGCAGTTACGATCGCGCTGGTTTACACTTCGATCGCCTTTCCTGTCGGTTTTTGGTCGGGATTTCTGAAGGTAGATCTGCAAACCGATCGGCGTACAATTGTGGGAGTGCTCGTTGGCTGTTTGTTCAGTCCGGGGCTCACCGAGGAAGTATTTTTCCGCGTGTTAATGCTGCCGCACCCGTTCGAGAAGGCTTCTGGCTTAATTCTGTGGTTTTGGGGATGTGCGAGTTTGGCGGTTTTTGTAGTTTACCACCCGCTGAACGCGCTGACTTTTTACCCGGTTGGTCGATCGACCTTTATGAATCCAGTGTTTTTGCTGCTGGCGGCAATTTTGGGAGTTGCGTGCTCTATCGCATACCTACAAAGCGGTTCTATCTGGCCTGCGGTAGCGGTTCACTGGGTCGCAGTGACAGCCTGGCTGCTGCTATTGGGCGGTTACAGGAGGCTGTATGGTTAAATGTAAAAAGTCCAGCATCACTATTTTGTCAGGAGGAGATTAGTCGTGGGTATCATAGGAGCGATCGTAGGTTTTTTGGCAGGGATAGCAGTTGCTTACTGGTTAGTAGAAAAGCGCTTAAACAAGCAAAAGCAAGAATACTTGCAGCAAACTCGCAGAATTACTGAGGAAATAGAAATAGCTCAGATGTCTCGCGTGCAACAAGCTGTCGAATCTCAGCAAGGAGAACGGGAAAATCAGCTTAGAAAAGCTACTGCCGAACACGAAAATTTACTCAGACAAGTTACTAACCAATACGAAAATCAGCTCAAAAAAGTTGCGGCTCAATACGAAAATCAGATCCAACAACTTCAGGCAGAACGCGACAGTCAGCTCCAACAAGTTGCCAGCGTAGACGAGCATGAGCTGCGGCGACAAATCAGCGAGGAGTTAGAAGCCGCTAACAATGCAAGGCTTCAGGAAAATATCCAATCTTTGCAAGCAGAACACGAACATCATTTACTTAGAGTTGCTGACGAATTGCATCATA
The DNA here is from genome assembly GCF_036704885.1 of Microcoleus sp. F4-D5. Taxonomy (NCBI): domain Bacteria; kingdom Bacillati; phylum Cyanobacteriota; class Cyanophyceae; order Oscillatoriales; family Microcoleaceae; genus Microcoleus; species Microcoleus sp. F4-D5. The sequence continues at coordinate 13,006 of NZ_JAUBSX010000048.1, forward strand.
ATTATCAAGCTCAGATGGAGCAACATTTGCAAAACTTGCAAAATGAACACGAAATTCGCTTGAGGCAAACTGCTGAGGAATATGAGAACCGCGAGGTTGAGATGCAGTTAAATATGGAGGCTTTGCAACAGCAATACGAGAGTCAGTTGCAAGCGGCTCACGAGCAGTTGAGAGCTCACGAAGCTCAGATGCAAGCAACTATCAGGTCTTTGCAAGAGCAGTACGAGAGTAACGTACAACAACAAGAAGTCCCGGAGCAGCAGTTCAGTCAGTTAAATTCAACAGAATTTGGAGAATATTTACCACAACAAGAAGTTTGGCAGGAACAGTCAAGTGAGTTAAATCAAACAGAAGTTGAAGAAGAGTTAAATTACACAGATTTTTCGGAACCACAACCCATTGATTTACATCAACCACCAGTCGAACAACAGCTTCCAATTACCAGACAAGCACCAAGCTATTCCCTACCGCAGTTGATGGGATGTGTTCAAAGTCAGGACAAAGAAACTCGCAAGTTTGCAGCGTCTGCTTTGGGTAAAATGGCTGCTGCTAATGCTCTGAGAGCAGAAGGTCAGCGAGCAATAGAAACCTTGGGAAAATTAGCTCAAGATATTCACCCGGAGGTGCGCGGATCTGCTGTGGAAGCGCTAGCCATGATTAAGTCTGAAAAAGTGATTCCGCTGTTGCAAAAAGCTTTGCGAGATACCGATAGCGGTGTGGCTAAATCGGCAAGTGCTGCCCTCAATAAGTTTAAGTTTTATCCGCGCACTCCGGCCGCTAAACCGAAAAATGTTGATGTGAAAAAGCCTCAGCGTTAAGCAGTTACTAGGATAAAGATAGCAATTCTCAATTGTTCACACAACACAGTAGGGATACAACATTGTTGTGTCCTTACCGAGGTGCTGTATTGCACTCAATTTCGCTGACTGCCACAAACATACAGTCAACTCTTTGGATGTTGGGTGGGGAACGAAATCAAACTCAATTATTCGATCGACAACTCGCCCAATTCTTACCAGAGATAGCAGATACCCCGCTGTTTAAAACCGCAAGCTGAAACCTTTTTTAGCAACTGGCGATTGAAATCGCTTCTTGTATCTTCACGCATCCTGTGGGGGCGGGTTTTACCAATTATCTATGCCAGAAACCAACAATATAATAAACCCGCCCCCACTTGGGCGGCAAATCCGAATCTACATTTTTTGGATTCGCTCGAATATCAGGTTAATCTGGGTTATCGGTTGTGTGGGGGCGGGTTTACAAGATTGTTTGCGGTTATCAAATATTGTTGGTAAAACCCGCCCCTTGTATCTTAAAAGAGTGAGCTAGCCGATCGCCACATCCATAGAGCGATCGAGCTGACAATCGGACGATCGAGCTGACAATCGGACGATCGAGCTGACAATCGGACGATCGAGCTGACAATCGGACGATCGAGCCGACAATCGGACGATCGAACCGACACTCAGGCGATCGAACCGACAATCGGACGATCGAACTGAGCGACGAAGTGAATCTAAAGAAACAAGGAAAGTTTTGTAGAAAAGGTTCTGTAACAGGCGAAAGTGCTGGCTATAGGACATCAGCAATCGGTGAAGTTGGCCCGCCCCTTAGACTGTATAAGTCTGTTGCGTAGATAAGCTCCCATTACTGATGACAGGCGCACATTAAACTGGACAGTATCTTAGGCTCTCGATCATCTGATCGAGAAAGCCTGCATTCACAAGGCTAGTATTCAATTGCCTGTCATGTTCTTTAATAGAAAGGAGTACCGAGGGAGCAAATAATGACACCAACAGTCTTAGGCATAGACATCAGTAAAAAAGACTTTTATGTCTCATTACTGACAGAAATTCGTGCAACTAAACCCAAAAAGTTTACGAATAATATTCAAGGGTTTGAGAGTTTACATAACTGGCTCAAACAACAAAGTGTAGTCGAACTTCATGCTTGTATGGAAGCTACTAGCATCTACGGCGAAGCCTTAGCCGAATTCCTTTATGGGGAAGGCTTTCAGGTAAGTATTGTTAATCCAGCCCGGATTAAAGGGTTTGCCAAAAGCGAACTTTTGAGAACTAAAACAGACTCCGTAGATGCCGCATTAATTGCCCGTTTTTGTGCGGCAATGAAACCATCATTATGGACACCTACAGCCCCCGAAGTCAAGGAATTACAAGCCCTGTTACGGCGGCTCGAATCAGTCACAGAAATGATGACGAGCGAACAAAACCGTTTGGAAACAGCTACGCCCACAGTTGCTGCCCTTACCCTGGAACATTTGGACTATCTCAAACAGCAACAACAACTAATCAAAAAACTGATTAGTGACCATTTTGACAAACACCCCCACTTAAAACAACAGCGCGAGCTGTTGACTTCAATTCCTGGCATTGGCGATTTAACAGCTTCTATATTATTAGCTGAAATTGGCGATGTTTCTGATTACGATAATGCTCGTCAATTAGCAGCCTATGCTGGTTTAACACCGAGCGAACGTACTTCTGGGACTTCGGTTAAAGGCAAAACTCGTTTGTCTTGTACGGGTAATGTCCGACTGCGAAAGGCGTTGTATATGCCAGCGGTAGTGGCGATGCGTCATAACCCTTTGTTGAAAGCTATGAGTGAGCGATTATTGGGTCGTGGCCGGCGTCAAAATGCAGGTGATTGGTGCTTTGATGCGGAAATTGGTGCATTTGGCTTTTGGTATTTTAAAGTCCCAAAAGCCTTTCGATCCTAATTATGCGATCGCCACCCCTTGACTTGTCTAGACAGTATCTACAGTTAACTCGTGACTGAGGACTAATTTAAAATCGCTGTTTTGTACCGAGTATAAATTTGATGTCGCCGGAGTCGCTAACACCCACATCTAAGCGAATTAATCCAAAGGGCGATCGCACCCTCACACCCACCCCAACACCCGCCCCCGTCCCCGGTTTGTCCCTGACTACCGCCGGTTTCCCGAGTACGCTATCTCCCGTTCCCAAATCCGACGCAAAATCAACAAATATCACGCCGCCAACATCCTGACCCACAGGAAACCGATATTCACCGGAAGCCAAAAAATAACTCCGGCCGCTGCCAATATCCCCGCCGTCGTAACCCCGCACGGAATTGCGGCCGCCGAGGCGAAAAGCTTCCGTTGGTGGCAAATCCCCGATTACCGTCCCCGCTTGCAAGTTAAAAGCCAGCATTTCGGGCAAGGCTTCGGATTCGCTGATGCCCAACAAAGTTACTGGTACATACTGTATATAATTTGCCAACAGCCTGTTACTCACAATGTTGCCTCGCCCCAGTGGTATCGACTGCTCGGTGCTGAGGCTGAGAATCGAGCCGCTGGTAGGGTTGAAGGGATTGTCCCGCCGATCGAGGATTGCGCCAAAAGAAACTGTGTATAACTCGTCAACGCCGCTGCCGCTGAATGTGAGAGGATTTCCGAGTTCGTCGCGGCGGGCGATATTTAAGTTGCGATCGCGCGTGCTGATATTTGTATAATTCAGCCCCAAAGTCGATTGCCAATCGCCCAAAGGTCTGGTAAACCTGAGATTTCCCCCCACCCGAATTTCCCTTACCCGGTCTCCGTTGGGCAAATCAATATCTTTGTTGAAAATTTCCGATATTCTGCGATCGCCAAAAGCTCTCACACTGTATCCCAAACGGTCTTCGGCGGCAACGTAAGGGCTGACAAACTGGACATCGTACTGGATACCTCGGAGGCTGGGCTGAAGTTCTACCGCCAGCCGCTGCGGGGTTGTTCCGAAAGTTCGATCGGTATATGAAAGAGGAACAGCAACGCCAACATCATCACTAAGAGTGGCACTCACGCTAAAAGAGCGAGCCGATCGCTCTTGAACGTTGTAGATTACATTAACATCCGTGCCAACTTCTTCGATCGAAACCGTCACTTTGTCAAACAACCCCAATTGGTGCAACTGCTGCAAATCCGATCGTACAACTTCCCGGCTGTAGTTATCCCCCGGCTTCAGTTTGAGCTCACCTCGGATAAAATCTTCCGAAATTCTGCCCTCAATTGGATTCCCTTTTTTATCGACAGCTTCCCCTCGGGAATTGACAAAGCGAATTTTCACCTCTGCCACGTAAATGCCTTCAGCATTGCCCGCTTGACTGATTTGTAGAGTACCGCCTAGCTGTCGGGCGTTGCTGTTTACTGCTTCGGGGATTTCGGCGTTGGTCGCGATCGTCGCCGGAGTTTTTAACACAGATGTAAAATCTTTATTGTGGCTGGACTTGAGTGAGGGCGATTCCCTTGGGGATAGCTGCGCTGCGGGTACTTCAGCCAACATTCCTGTGCCACCAAACAATTCATCTCTTGTGGAGGAACGGGCATCTTGCCCGTTCTTGACAGATGCTGCACCGTTCTTGAGAGATGCTGCACCATTTTCAATCAGCTTTTGATCGACAGGCAAGATGCCTGTTCCACACAACAATTCATCTCTCGCTTCACGGGCATCTTGCCCGTTCTGGAGAATGGTGTCAGATGTGAGACTCACCTCATCCTCCTCCCTCTGTGGCCTTGTGGGACAGCCGTCTCGCCTGTCAATTTCTGCGGTTCCCTCTCTCAACTGGGCCTCAGTAGGTGCGGCACTCGGATCGATTGCCCCCGCTGCCAATTCGCCGCCAGCCAGCGCCGCCAAAGTCAAAAATGCAATAATCGGAATTCGCATAGACATTAAATTTAAAGCACACCCAACGCATATTACCCAAAACCGTGCCCCCTGCATAATTAGCCGAAAAGAAACCCGGTATTTTTGAGGCTACCGGGTTTCTGCGATGCTGAAATGTGAGAAAGTTCGATCGACAGCGGGCGATCGTAAAATTTGTTTAAAGAGCTTGTCGAGAAACTCGTTTCTCAAAATGAGCCTGAGTCTGCTGCAAAAGTTGTTCGCGACTGTCCTTAGCGGTGGTAATGGTAGGGAGCAAGTTGCGAGCTTGTAACGTCATGTGAAGCTGTAGGTGTGCTACGTACTCACTGACATCTTCGCGAAGAGAGCAAGCCGGGTACTGTTTTAAAGTAGAGTTCAAAGTGTTCTCCTGCTTTGAGTTTGCAGTATTTTCTAATAATCATAGAGAGTATCACGGTCTATTTCTAATTGTGTACTCCGTAATGAAGTTTAACCTTTGGACTGCTGTTTTGTTACAATACTTTACAAATCTCTCTTGCCTATCAGGAGTCGATCTCCAGACAGTCTCAAGTAGTTGCAGGACAAAATCACACCTTAAGTACATTTGTGAATCGCACCGCCCAAACAGCAGCCTATCTCGACATCGGGTGCGGCAGACCCTTATTGATGCTGCACGGTTTCTTAGGAGAAAAGACTTGCTGGCTGCCATTAATTGAGTTATTGCAATCTCAGTTTCGGCGCATCAGTTTAGATATCTTAGGTTTTTGAGAATCCAGCAAACCAGAAATGCGCTATGACGTAGCTGTAGAAGTTGCTTTTGTCCGCCAAGTTGTTGCACAACTAAATATTGAACCTTGCTGCATCATCGGACATTCTTTTGGGGGTTGGGTAGCATCTGCATATTCCCTAAAATATCCTAATTCTGTTAGCAGTTTAGTGTTAGCAGCACCGGCGGGAATTCGGGACGACACTTTTTGCGGTCAATACGATGCTTTGCGGCCGCTGTTGTGGGAAACCCCAGCCGTGGATTGGGCCTTGCAGTTGGCAAAAGCTTTTGCTAGTTTAGCGGGAAAAAGTGATAAAGCAGCAAATTTCGGGCTGGCGCAGGGAGTTAATGTCTCAACCAGTAGCAAGGTCATTTTTAATGAGCCGGATGCGGCCGGAAGACGCAGTTGATACAGTAGAAAAAGAAATTTACAAATTGCAAATTCCTATCTTAGTCATCGCCGCAGATAGTGACGAAACAATTCCTCTATCGCACTGTCAAACCTACGCTAACGAGATACCGGGAGCCTAGTTAGCAATTATTCCCAATGCTGCTCACGGATTTCCACAAACTAAAGCTGAACTTATGGCGAAGTTGATTTGTAAATTTTTGAATAATTAAGAAAAACTGTGCAACAAGCCGAATCATAAAAATTGTGATAAGCTACCAATTGAAAATAATTGTGTTTTAGGATACTAATTTAGTAAGAAATACAGAATATATTGTTTAGTGTCTTGTACAATTTTTTATTATGGCTCTTAAATCTTGTGTCAGCAGGAGCTACAGACATTTAGTTGAGTCGGGGATATTACCAATGGCGGCAATGAGGAACTATTTTAATCTGGAAGAAATTACGACAGCCAGAAAAATTAGTGCTGCGGTAATTAATATCAGCGGCCGTCAGCGAATGCTTTCCCAACGCACGGCTTTTTTTTGCATGAGGTTAGTTTGTTCTCAGAATGGGGTAGAAAAAGCCAAACTGCGGGGAAATTTGTTAGAGGCGATCGAGCTTATGGAAAAATCGCACCGCGACTTAATTAATACTGAAAGCAGCATCAACTTATTGAGTCCCCCTTCAGCCACTGTCAAGGCAATGTATTTTGAGGCACCGCTGTATCTAGACAAACAAATCCGCGAATATATCGATCGAATTAAAGCACTGGTGCAAGTTCCAGATTCCGAACTCCGGCTGGAAAATCCCCATCTGCTGTACATTGTCGAAGCTGCCAGCGGCGAATTGCTAGAAGCTTTCGATGCCGTGGTGAGTCAATACCAGCAAGAAAGCGAGATCGAACAATTTGAAGTCGACCTCAAACAGGTTGAACTTTATCAAGAAAGTTGTGCTGCTACCGCGAAAGCGGAAGCTCAAGCGGCCCAGCTCGATCGCGCACTTTGCGAACTCAAACAAACTCAAGCTCAACTCCTCCACAGCGAAAAAATGTCTTCGCTGGGAGCGCTAATGGCTAGTATCGTCCACGAAATTAATAATCCAGTTAGTTTTATTTACGGCAACTTGAGCCATGCCGAAACTTATACTCAAGATTTACTACACCTGCTGCATCTCTATCGACAATACTATCCCAATCCCTGTCCAGAAATTCAAGCTCAAATCGAAGAGATGGATTTTGATTTTCTAGTTGAAGACTTGCCTAAAGTTATGTCTTCCATGCAAATTGGTTCCGATCGCATTCGCGAAATAGTAAAATCTATGGGCAACTTTTCGCGAACGGATAACAGTAACATGACGCTGTGCGATTTGGAAGACAGCATTGACAGTACCGTGTTAATTTTGCGAAACCGTCTCAATTCTCAAATAGACCGTCGCGAAATTCAAATAGTTAAAAAATATGGAAAATTGCCTGCTGTCGAGTGTTATGCCGGACAGCTAAATCAAGTATTTATGAATATAATTAGCAACGCGATCGATGCTTTGGACGAGGCAGCAGAAAATCAGCCCAATGCAACACTAAAAATTTCTATCAGCACAGAATTAGCGGGTTCAGATCGCGTGAGAGTGCGGATTTCTGACACGGGGTCGGGAATGACAGCACAGATCAAAGAACGAATGTTCGAGCAGTTTTTCACCACCAAGGAAATCGGTAAAGGTACTGGTTTAGGATTGTCTATTGTCTACAAAATCTTAGTAGAAAATCACGGAGGAACGATCTGGTGCGAGTCTGAACCGTCCAAGGGAACCGAGTTTATCATTGAACTGCCGATCCAGCAAAATTAAGCAATTTACTAAGATCGAAATTTATCTATTTTAACTGTGTGTGGCACGGGCGGGACGCCCGTGTTAACTGTAGTTAAAATTTACACATATCCTACTCCAATTCTAGCTTCAAAGTTGGCAACAGCTTTTCTAAATTTTTGAGAGATTTTTGTTGCCAGGGAACATCCTTTGAACCCAACACCAACAGTTGAATAGTTTTCTTTTTCCGCACGGTAATGACAAATTTAGACAGCATACTGATACCAGAACTATTAACAAATTCCAAGTTCTTTAGGTTCAAAGTAATAGTAGGCGGTTCGGGATTGGCGACCTCATCTAACAATTCGACTATTGGTGCATACTCTGCTGGTCCGCTCAGACTGAGTTCGCCTTGGAAAAGGACTGTTACCGATTCTCGATCGTACTTAATGCTGTAATCTTCACCTTTAATTTCTTGAATACCCATTATTTTTTGGTTTCCTGACTAAAATATTGCGATTGCACAAAAAGAGTAAACATGGAAATGCTAGAAACTAGACAATAATTTGAGCCACCGTCGTCACCAGCATGATATCAAGACTGTCTGGTATTGTCTCAAATCTCCAACCGATCTTGGCTGAATAGTCATTAACCATCGTTAGTAATCCCAATCCCGACGTTTCACTTTCTGTTTCAGCATTTTTTTCAAGCTGCTGTAAATATAGTTCATTCGGGTCGTCGGAAGATAGTAGTTCTTTAATGAATGCCTGCAATTTATTGACAGATTCTGAATTGGCACAGTTGGTAGCAAAAATCACTGCGATCACCTCGACATCTTCAATAAAGTGTATACCAAACTTCACCTTATAAATATCATTGTCATCGGTGAATTTGATAGCATTTTCTAACAGTTCGTTAGCGACGTAACTCACTGCTCCCTTGCTTTGTTTAATCCGTTGTTCGCTGTTAGCATCCTCTTCATCCAGCGGTAGAAAACTAGACAAATAATCGGCTACAAAATGAGCCGAAAGCCTGTTATTGCGCCAGCGCTGCTTGATGGGACGAGAACTGGGGGTAAATGTAAGTTCTAGGGAGTCGTGTTCAGGAGGAAATTCTTCTATGAAGTCTCCCAAGATTTGTGTCATAGTTTTTAAGCTTCCAGATGTCATGATTTTTATCCCTCCAATTGATGTATTTATGTCACTTCTGGGTGAATTTCCATACGCCGTTCCAGTTAGCAGGAATACTATTTTCTAACAGCGATTGGATGCGTTTTAGGTAAAGTTGACTGGGCTTGTCATCTGGATTTAGGGCTACTATCTGTTCAAAACAAACTATGGCTTTAGCAAAATTTCCCTGACAATATTCTTGGAGTCCCTCCTCAAATACAGGCAAAGTTTGAATTTTGAGCGATCGCACTGGTTCTACTTCAACATCTACCACCTCACAAACTGTAATGGCTTCTTGTCTTCCTTTGACAATAGCCCGATCCAAAAAACGGATATGATACTTTTCGGGTTGACTCAAACGTTGTACCACATCTTCAGAAATTAATAAAGATACGCCATAATACTTAGTCAAGCCTTCCAGACGAGCGGTGAGATTGACATGATCTGAGAGCGCATCTGCTTGCATCCGATTCGCGTCTCCAATAATCCCAACCATCGTATCACCCACATGGATACCAATGCCAATCTTCAGCGGTATATCCCCATTTATTTTACGGCTTTCATTGTATTTTTTCAACTGCTCCAACTTCACAATTCCTGCCTGAATAGCATCATCAACACCATCGGGAAAAACTGCCATGACTCCATCTCCTATATACTTGACAATAAAACCGTTGTGCTTGCGAATTTCGGGACTAATTTGCTGTAAATAGTTATTGATGAAGTCAAAGTTTTCTTGAGGAGTCATTTGCTCCGCCATCGTGGTGAACGAACGCATATCGGAAAACATAATTGCCATCTCTTTGCTGACGTGATCTCCAAGCTGGAAATCAACCATACTCTGCTTGCCGAGAAATTGGAGATATTCATCGGGAACAAAACGTCCGTAAGCCTGCAAAAGTTTCTCTAATTCTTGTTCCCGCGCTTTCACAGTTTGCACCATATGCGAAAATACCTGTGCCAGTTCTCCCAGTGCATCACTCCGCGCTGCTACCTCTGACAATATCTGGGGTTCAAATTTGTTGTTTTTCACAGCAATAGCTGCATCTATAACCTTTTTAACCTGCTCGATATAAGTCTGCATCTCTCGATTTTTATGACGGATCTGGTTTTCCAGATCCGTGGAGTGTTGCGTGATAATTTCTACTAGAGTTTCATAGCTATTTTTTTCATCTTCGACTTCCTCAAGTTTTTTCATCAAATCCTGTAGCTGGGTTTTGAGTTCTTCTGGATATTTAGAATGTGGTAAATTTAGTTTTGGTTTCATAATGTATACTCCTGAATCCGGGATAGCAAAATTGTTTTACTCGCTCGCTGTAAATTATTACAACTTACACGGCTGAAGCGAGAAATCCGGTTGCTGCTTCAATGCTTGGCGACTAAATCCAAGCTCCATTGTAAAAACCGGGTTGACGACCGTCAATCATAAATTATGCACAATATTTCCCTGTTGCTTCAATACTAGCAAAGTAACGTCATCAAAAACCTTTTGTCCTCAAAAAAAAATTCGCAAATCATCGATGACGGCTTGCTTGATTTGTTCGGCGCTCAAATGGCAGTTTTGAGAAACCACTTCACATAGTCTTTCGATACCGTAGAATTTTTTGTGCATCTTTCTAGCTTCGGGGATGCCATCGGTGTACAGCACCACCTCGTCCCCCGGCTCTAAGTCTACTAAAACATGGCGGCTCAAATCGGAAATATTCTCATCTAAGCCGCTTGGAAATCCTAAATTTATCATATCAATGTGTTCAATTTGACCGGATTTTCTGACTGCGAGAGTTTCCTCGTTTTGACCGCTAATACTAACTTTAGGTCTCCGCAATTGAGGATAGGTAGAGTCAGGTTATTGTCCGATTTTACCCGCCGAATATTTTTATAAACATTACGGTTGAGGGCATCTACAAAGCGTACTGGATATAGTTCTTTAACTTCCTGCAAAGTGCAAACTGCCGCTTGAGCGATCGCCATCAAAATGCCACGTTACACTCCGTGTTCAGTGACATCACCAATGCAGAGTGTAACTACTCCGTCAGTACAAAGTAAGTCGTAATAATCGCCACCAACTTCATTTGCTGGTTCCATAAATCCAGCAAGTTCTAACTCTGTAATTGCTGCTAAATTCGCAGGTTTCGGCAGACTTAACTGCTGCATTTGTTTGAAAATATCTAGTTCGGATCTCATGCGAAAAATTTCTGTTTTGAGGCGCTAGTGGAGGGCAAAAATTGCCTGATTGGCTTAAGCTAGTTGGGATGTGCATTCTTCAACTTTATCTTCTAGAGTTTGATAAAGCAGAGTATTTTCGAGGGAAATAGCTGCTTGGGAAATAGTCTTTTTAAGATTTCCAATCAGTCAGCAGTAAATGCACCTGGGGCGAGACTGTTTTCTAAGTAAAAAATACCGAAGGCTTTACGTTGGTTAACAATAGGAGTAGACAATACAGATTTAGGTTGATGCTGAATAATGTACGAGTCGGCAGCAAAGATATTGTCAGTAGCAATATGTTTATTTACCAAGGTTTTTCCCTGGTACGCCAGACGTAGTTAATGGCAGCTATTGGAAGACTTTGGCTTTGAAAAAGTAGAATATTTGGCAAATAGCAGCTCTCCTCTAAATATTTAGCATATATCAATAATTGACCGCCATTTTTTAAATGATAGAACCTTGTGAATCTCCAGATTGTCGATTAAAAACTATAGGAAAATTGATAGCAATTATTGATGTATTTATTCAGATCAGGCTTGATAAGCTTTTATAACTGTTGCCAAATCCAGCATACCGGAAATATTATTGCCAGTATAACTGATGGTTGTGACGAGATTTTGATCGATTGTGTCTCCCGCATAAAAAGTTGTTTTTTGTTCTAAAATGGGGGCGAGTAAATGGGATATTTTTGTTCTAAATCCTGAATTTTTGCCTGAGTTTCCCAGCGAGTATAAGCGTAGTATAGTCAGTTAGATAGACGCGGGTAATTTTATCTTTACCTGCTTCCAGATAAAATTTAGCTGTAAGTTCGCACAAGAGCGCTTATTCTTGAAGGTATTGGTTTTTTTGGGCAGTAGCAATGGCGCGATCGTACAAATAGATAGCTTTGAGCCTGTCTCCCAATACTCGTCCTATTTCTGCGGCTACTAAATCATATTTATCAAAAACCTTTGAAGCGTTTGCTTCGCGGGAGCGAGATATTTTGCAAGTCACATCAGAGATATTATGGAGCGGATTTTTAGTTGATGTCTCATCCACTAAATTAGCTAATAAAAGTAGATCGGTTAAGAGCGACTGATAATGTTATCATATTAAAAACTGAACAAACATCAACCAATCGGCGTTCATCAGCGCTCATCTGCCTGCATCAGCGGTTAAAACAAAAAAATAAATACCCAACAAAAATGCAAATTACTCAAGCCCTCCACAGCGCCATACTCATATCCAACCTGGAAAAATCCCAACACTTTTACAGCAGCATACTAGGACTGGAAAAAATCGATCGAGTCTTAAAATTTCCCGGAATCTGGTATCAAATCGGCAACTCCCAGCTCCACCTAATTTTAGCTGCGACAATTATACCAGATGCCGTAAACCATGACAAATGGGGACGCAACCGACATCTAGCGTTTTCTGTGGCCAACTTAGAGGCAGCCAAACAACAATTAATTGCCCACAATTGCCCGTTCCAAATGAGCGCGTCAGGTCGATCGGCATTATTTACCCAAGATCCCGACGGCAACATCATCGAACTCAGCGAGTAACAGATGAAAGTCATCGCCTATTCTTACACCGAACCGCTACTCGAAGCAGCACCCGCACCGGAAATTTGGGGCCAAGAGGTCGATCGAATATATCAAGATTTAGGAGGGCGACAACAACTCCAGCAACTCCTCAAAGACTGCCAAACAGAACCAGTCAAATACTTATTAATTCAGCGGTTTGAAGAACTCGGCGACACATTGCAGCAAGTGTGTCTGCACCTGGCCCAACTCGAAACCCTCGGCATCGAAATCATCGTCCAAGCAGAAACGGAACCGCAAAACCGCAAAAACTTGCTGCAAATCCTCGCAGAACTCCAGCGCAGCCAACACAGCCGCAGCATCCGCAGAGGACACGCCCGCAACCGCATCAAATCGCGCATTCCACCGGGCAAGGCTCCCTACGGCTATCGGCGCGGCAAAGAGCGCTACACGATCGATCGATCGGCCGCCCCCGCCGTCAAAGACTTTTTTGAACACTTTCTCATCTACGGTTCTTTGCGCGGTTCCGTGCGCTATTTAGCAAAGAAATACAGCAAAAAAATCTCCGTCAGCACAGGCCGCCGCTGGCTGACAAATCCCGCCTACCGAGGCGATTTGGAATATCAAAACGGCCAAGTAATTTCTAACACCCACGTCCCGATTATTTCCAGAGAAGAAGCCGCCCAAGTAGACCGATTGCTGCGCCGCAACCGCCAACTTTCTCCCCGCGCCGCCAGCGCCCCCCGTTCCCTTGCAGGTTTAGCAATTTGTTCCGAATGCCGATCGCCTATGACAGTAGCAAAAGTTACCTCCTACCGCAAAGACAAAGAATACCTTTATTTGCGACCGATTAACTGTCCAAAAGAGCCTAAATGCAGCGGTTTTTCTTACGAAGAAATATTGCAATTAACCATCAAAAGAATCTGCGAGGATTTACCGCAGGCTGTCGCTGGGCTGCAAATGCCTGACATGAATGGAATTAAAGCAGGAATTGGCAGGGCGATCGGCTCCAAACAAGAAATCCTAGAGCAACTGCCAGCCCTGATTGAAAGCGGCATTTTAGACACAGAAACTGCCGAATTGAGAGCCTACAAAATCCGCACCGAAATTGCCGAAATGCAAACCAAACTCGCACAACTGCCCCCAGTGAATTTGCGAGAAACGGTTCAAACAGTTTCGCTTCCCCAATTTTGGCTCGATTTGTCAGAATCGGAACGCAGGTTTTACTTTCGAGAATTCATCAGCCAAATAGAGATTCTACGCGAAAATTTAACAGTAAAAGTGCAAATTATTTTCATTTTTTAAGGAGAGCAATCGACAACTTACCAATTAGCTTGACCTAACATTTTTAGCCTTCAGCCAATAGACCGTCATTTCTCCTTTACCTTTAACCGCGATCGCGCCTCTTTCCTCAAATAAATAACGATCTTTTAACTGCTCGTAAATAGGAGTAGTAACTTGAATATACCCCGGTAATCCTTGAGATTCCATCCGCGAAGCAACATTAACAGTATCTCCCCACAAATCATAGATGAATTTTTTAGTGCCAATTACGCCAGCAACTACTGGCCCTGTATTAATGCCAATCCTAATTTGGAAGGGTTCGCCCGTGTCAGTCAGAAAATAAGCGATCGCTTCCTGCATATCCAACGCCATATCCGCGATCGCTTCTGCATGATCTGCCCTCGGCACTGGCAACCCCCCTGCTACCATATAAGCATCCCCACTCGTTTTAATTTTCTCCAAACCGTGTTTTTCAGTTAGTTGGTCAAACTTTGAAAAAATCTGGTTTAGAAAATTCACCAATTCTAGAGGTGAATTTCTGGTAGAAAGAGACGTAAAACCAACAATATCGGCAAATAAAACTGTTGCTGACTCAAACCTCTCGGCCGCAGCACCCTCGCCTTTTTTCAATTTTTCAACAATCGCTTCTGGTAAAATATTTAGCAATAAATGATCCGACTTTTTTTGAGCAAGGCGTAAAGCTAGCTCCACCCCCTGCCGCTCTTTAATTTCGTTTTGCAAACGTCCGACAACTTCTTCTAATTGCTTCGTTTTCTCTTGAAGTAGCTTTTGTTGACTTTGAATTGTTAACTGATTTGCCACTCGTGCCAATACTTCTTTATCTTGAAAAGGTTTCGTAATATAGTCAACTGCTCCCACATCAAAGGCTTTCACCTTATCTACAACATCATCTAAGGCGCTTAAGAAAATCACTGGAATGGAACTGGTTTTTGGCGAAGCTTTCAACTGTGCACACACCTCATATCCATTGAGCTCAGGCATCATTACGTCCAGCAGAATTAGAGTGGGGGGAAACTCCAGCACTGTAGCGAGGGCCCTTTGCCCGTTCAGCGCTTTACGAACCTGATACCCTTGTTCGGTCAAGATTTTAGATAAAAGCCGTACATTATCTGGCTTATCATCAACTACTAAAATGTTGGCTTGAATTATAGAAAATAGATTGCTGTCCATGCGATCGCTCACGGTTTTATTTTTCAATGGAACATATTAATCTCACTAATTTGTGGTCAAAATTAAACTGTATAAACTCCGCTTTTTTTTCTCAAAATAGAGGGCAGCTAGAGGTATTAGGGGTGATTTTTGGTTTTTTTTGAAATATGAAATCCTCCGCAATTGTAATTAGTTTGAAACTGGTATTTTCATCGACTCCTAACTGCCAATTTCGCTAGCTCTATAATATCGTCAAATAGGAAATCATGCACTAAAGCCGCTAATATTTGTGCGGACAAAGAAAATTCTTTAGGCATTTCCTCAATTAAAGTAATAATTTTATCGTCGCAACATTCATGAGCAGCATGAGATATCTTATCCACCCACTCAAGAGGCATTTTACCGAGTTGTGATTCTACTACAGATTGATTGCTGGTTCCTCGGCTAATTTCATTTTCATTTTCTAGTTTGGCATCAACAGATTCCTCGTAAATGTAGCGCACTCCTAAAAGTTGTTCCATTTTCGCAAATAATATCTTTGCCTCAAAGGGTTTACGCATGAAATCATCACAGCCTGCTCCTAAAATAGTTTTTCGCTCCTCTTCAAAAGCGCTAGCAGTAAGAGCAACTATTACAGTTTGTTTTCCGAGAGGATGAGCTTTAATTTTTCTGGTGGCTTCATAGCCATTCATGACAGGCATCTGCATATCCATCCAGATCAGGTGCGGTTTCCAATCCTCCCATACAGCAATAGCTTCTTGACCATTTTTAGCTTCTCTGACGAGGATGCCTAGCGGTGATAATAATCTCTCTATGACAAGACAATTATCCGCCCGATCGTCAACCACCAAAATCCGATATTCTGGTTGATTAGGTGCTAAACCAATTACTTTTTTCTGGGGTTTAAGCATTTTAATTTCGGTGGGATCTGGCAGCCTCATTTCAATATCAAAAGCAAACTTACTTCCCACATCAGGTGTACTGCTGACAGTAATATCTCCTCCCATCATTTGTACAAATTTGCGACTAATTGGTAAACCTAATCCAGTCCCTTCTTGAGATTTACGACCTGTTTGTGTTTGCTCGAACGGTTCAAATAACTTATTTATCTCTTCTGCGTCAATGCCCGGGCCGGTATCTTCAATTTCAAACTGAAGGCGTACAAATACCGGGTGAAGGTCATTTGCATCTACACCATCAAAGTCGGCCTGCGAGGACTGATTAGAACCAGCGCTGGCGGGTTTTGTTTGTATAGCTGCGCTTTCCATCGCCCAGCTTTCCGACTGTTCAAAATCCACGCAGGCGGGTTTTGTTTGTGTAGTTGCAGTTGCAACTGCCAAACTTTCTTCTACCTTCTTTTTCACTTGCAACGTAACGCTACCCGTCTCTGTAAACTTGATCGCATTTCCGACAAGATTAATCAAAATTTGGCGCAATTTACCTTCATCTCCATTAACAAAGTGTGGTACGCCGTCAACCACTTCAAAATTTAGCTGCAATTTCTTAGATTTAGCTTTTAATCGAAACATTTCTCTTAAGGTTTCTAGCAGGCGCATTAAATTAAAACTGCTTTCATTAAGCTGACTTCTGCCCGCTTCAATTTTGCACATTTCCAAAATGTCATTAATTAGCGAAAGCAAGTGTTCGCCGGCGCGATTAATTATTTCTAGGTGCTGCTGGTGTTGATTGTTGAGAGATGAATCGCGCACCATCACCTGACTAAATCCCAGAATGGCATTCAGGGGAGTCCGCAGTTCGTGGCTCATAGAAGAAAGAAATTCGCTCTTGGCGCGGTTAGCTTTATCCGCAGCGACGACAGCTTTTTGTAATGCTATCTCTGCTAATTTGCGATCGGTAATTTCAGTTTTGGCTTGTTCAAAAAGGGTGGATTGCTGGATGGCAATTGCTAGCTGCACGGAAATTTGCTTGAGAGATTCTATCTCAGAAGAGTTCCAAAGTCTTTGACTGCGGCAGTGATGAGCAATGAGTAGCCCCCATAATTTTTTACCTTGCAAAATGGGAATCACGAGGTTAGCTTTAATTTCAAACTGGCTGAGTAAATTAATATGGCACTCGGAAATACCTGCCGTATAAATATCGTCGATCGCGCGAAGGTGTCCCTTCTCGTAAACAGAGACGTAGCATTCCTGAAAGCAAGGATCGTTAATATCAATTCCCAAAATCGGCATCGTATCGGCTGCTACCGACTCGACGGTTATAAATCCACTCCAATCTGGATTAAAACGGTAAATAACAGTCCTGTCAGTTGACAAAAACTGGCGTACTTCTTCCACAGCCATTGTCAGCACTTCTTCTAGGTTAAGAGAAGAACGAATCCGCTCTTGAATGGAATTAACGAGCCGCTCCCTTTTTAGTTGCTGCTGCAAGGCTAGTTCCGCCTGTTTGCGAGCAGTAATATCCACTCCATAACCAACGCACTCGACAGGTATGCCAGCAGCATCTTTGACCAACTTAACCTCATCGTATATCCATCGATAACTACCGTCTTTGTGCCGTTCTCGGTATTCGTAGGAGATAAATTCTTTTTCCAATATCTGAGCGAATGAAGTATCAACAAGCTCTCGATCTTCTGGGTGGACGAGGCTATGCCAATCAAGGGAACCATCAACAAATTCTCTCGCTTCGTAACCCATCATTGAAAAAATATTCTCGCTGACAAATGTTACGTCATAATTTCCTCCTAATTGGCAGCTAAAAATCACCGCCGGGGTAGTCGCCAGCAAATATTGCAAGCGTTCGGTAACAGAGCGCAATGTTAACTCGGCTTGCTTGCGATCGCGAGATTCCATTACTAAAGCTGCGATCTGTGCCAAATAGCTAGCGAAGCTTTGTTCGTCGAGCGTCCAATTCCTCCTCGTTCCCTGATGTTCTAAACAAATTACACCAGCAATTTGTCCTTGATGGGTAATAGGAACATCTAGGATTGACGAGATGTTTAAAGGCATCAAATAAGATTCTCTAAGTTCTCGGGTGCGCGGATCGGTTTTGGTATCAACCGCTACGATCGCCTGTTCTGCATTCAAAGCTTGGAAATAGCTAGGATAGTCAGCAACTTTCAGTTCAGCACCCCGGCTGTGTTGATTTGCCGTCAGTTCGTAGAGGTCGGCACACCACATTCCTGATTTATCTGCCCGATAAAACCAAATACTTCCCCGCTCAACATTCAGAGTACGGCTTGCCATCTGCGTAATCTCTCTCAAAGCCTCGCCAACATTTCCCTCGTAGATACTAGAATTTTTTGCTAATTCTAGCAAGGCTGTTTGTTGTTCTGTCAACCTATTTTCTCTTTCGCGCAAAGCGGATTCAGCGGCTATTCTTTCTCTAATTTCTGCTTCTAAATAACCGTTTATTTCTCTCAACTGTGTGGTACGCTCTTGGACTTTAGTTTCTAAATCATCATAAGCGTGGCGCAAAGCTGATTCTGCATCTTCACGCACGGCTATTTCACTCTGCAACTTACGATTTATTACCTCTAATTCTTGGGGGGTTTTTAAAGATAACAACTGTGGCAGTAGTGTTACCATCTGTCCCGCCGTGAAGCAGGAAACCAGTGCAGTAAGTGCTTTCTCAATCCCCGACAGCCAATAAGCGGAATGCCACAAAGTCCAAATTTCTAGCAAGTGACCCGTGCCGCACAGAATAATAAATGCACTAAATAAAGCAAATATTCCTAAAAAAGGGATATCGCGCCGTTTGAAGATAAAATAAAGTAGCATCGCCGGAATTGAATAGTAGGCGATCGCAATTAAAAAGTCGCCCGTTACGTGCAGCCACACTAAAGGCGTTTGCCAGAGATAGCAATGACCGTGAGGCATATACTGAGTTGGGGAAAAGATATTTTTGAGGAATTCCCACATAATATTTCCTGTTGGTAAATAATATATATTTGATGCTGGCTATGTTAGGCCAAAAAGTGAAAGGTATCGAAACTTGTAGCCTAATTCGGAATGAGTTATTAGCGCCTCAACCAAACTTCTTCATCACAGCTTGCTTCTTGGGCAACAACTTGCGATTGCAAAGTTGCGATCGCCAAGGAATTTCAATAATAAACTCAGTACCTCTCCCAACCTCGGAAGTACAGCGCAAATAACCTTCATGGGTTTGAATAATTTGATAAGAAATCGCCAAACCCAGCCCGGTACCATAACCGATGGGTTTCGTCGTATAAAAGGGATCGTAAATTTTAGCGATCGTCTCAGCATCTATGCCAGTGCCATTATCAGCAATACGAATCTGCACCCACTTGCCATCAACTAAAAGCGTGCGGATGCGAATTTTTAGCAGTTGGCAATGGGTGTTTTGTAAGCGATCGGGCAAATTATTTTCCCAATATCCTTTGCTGGAACGCCCCTGCGCCGCCATCTGTTCTAAAGCATCAATAGCATTAGAAAAAATGTTCATAAAAACTTGGTTGATCTGTCCAGCATAGCATTCCAATAGTGGCAACTCTCCATACTCTTTAATCACTTGGATAGGTGGACGGTTTGTTTGTTCTTTCAATCGGTGCTGCAAAATCATTAAAGTGCTGTCGATACCTTCATGGATATTTATTTGTTTCATATCGGCTTCGTCTAAGCGGGAGAAAGTGCGTAAAGATTTAACAATCTCTCTAATGCGCTCTGCTCCAATTTTGATCGAACCAAAAATTTTTTGCAAGTCTTCTAAAATAAAATCGAGTTCTATGCTGTTAATCTTGTCTGCAATTTCCGCCGCAGGAGTGGGGTAATAAACTTGATAAACCTTAATCAATTCCAAAATATCTTTAATATATTCCTCAGCCGGAATCAGATTTCCATAAATGAAGTTAACAGGGTTATTTATTTCGTGAGCAACCCCAGCTACCATTTGCCCCAAAGAAGACATTTTTTCAGTTTGTACGAGTTGAGTTTGGGCGTCTTTTAGTTGTTGCAGAGTGTTCTCTAGCTGCTCAGTTCGTTCTAGCAGTTGAGCTTCTGAGTCCCGCAATGAATTTTCAGCCAAGGAGCGATCGCGGTTTTCTTGTTGCAAAAGTTCATTGGTTAATTTTAAAGCCAGCGTTCTCTCTATCACACGTTTTTCCAATTCTAGCATTAATTGCGAGAGTGCTTCCTGAGCTTGCTTGCGATCGCCAATCTCATTTTGTAAAGCCAAATTTGCCGCCGCCAGTTGATCCGGACTGGGAATCGCCAAGATTTTTGGGATTAGTTCCACCAGGACTGCTGCTGTACATAGCGAAATCAGCGCTGTAATCCCTTTAAGAAAACCCGAGAACCAATAATTAGGATGCCACAGCGTCCATATTTCCATAATATGAGTAATTCCGCAGCAGATAATAAAAGAGCCAAATAACATGAAAACCCAGTCAAAAGGCACATCTTTCCGCTTCTGGACAATATAAATCAGCGTCAGGGGTATCAAAAAATAAGCGACGGCGATCGCAGCATCCGATACAATGTGCACCCCCACTAATCCAGGCTTCCACAAATAGCAATGACCGTGAGGAATAAAATAATTTGGAAACATTTTATGAACCATTTGTATCAAATCAACACGATTATGTGGTATGATTTATTGTCAGGTATTATAGCTGGCTTAAAAAATCTTATACCACAAAAAAAGAATAACGCTTTTGGAATTAACACTTGTGATGAACAGATGCAAGGATGTAGAAATACTTTTAATAAGATTAGCACCCATTGACTAAGCTTTAGCAATCTCAACTGTCACATTTTTCATGGTGGCTTCACGAGCAACTGTGACACCTATATGACATTTTGGCTAACGAGCGAGAATAACTGAGCGCGGCTCCCTTTCAGCTAGGAGCGCCAGCAGCTCTTGAAATTCGGTTAGAGCACTCAGTTACCCCTGAGGCAACGGGGCAAGCACAAGATTTGAGGGAGATCACGGATTTCACTTAACCAAGAGAACCCTTCTCAAAAACCTGTAGAGCTGGGTTCACTCTTCATGGATCTAAACTTCAGCCAAAAGCTGCGTCAGACTTAAGTCTCTTGCTAACAGCTAAAGTCCACAGCGAAGATGACTAATGAGTTTAAAAGTCCTAATTTATAGTTTTATTCAGAGGACTTAAGCTGTGAGGAAGGGTTCAATTCGTGCCGGATGAGAAGTTTAACTTTAAGTTGACACCAACTCAGCTTTACAGGCTCAAAAGTGATAATATCAACGATACACTTATAAGGTAATTGCAAGTTATGACGATAGATGAGGTAATACAGCTAATTCGTGCCAGATTACAAAAAGATTTATATCCAGTACAAGAAATTATACTCCGCCAAGTTTGGGAAGGAAAGACTTATACAAGTATCGCATCTACCTCTCATTACGGAGAGCATTACCTGAGAAACATCGCCTCGTGCTTGTGGCAAAGTCTCTCTGAAATCTTGCAGACATCTATTAATAAATCAAATTTTAGATCCTCTCTAGAATCGCGTTCCCTGACTGCTGAGGAACGAGAATTAATTCAAGAATTCACCCGCAGGCAATGCCGAGCAACACCTTTAGAATTTCCCGGCTCTCCCGTGCCCCTCGGTTCGCCATTTTATATCCATCACCCACTAATTGAAGAACTCGCGTATCGAGAGATTGCCAAACCAGGAAGTGTTCTGCGGATTAAAGCTCCCAGGAAGATGGGAAAAAGTTCCCTTCTGCTGAGGATTTTAGATCGCGCTAATTCTCTTGGCTATCGCACTGTAAGTTTGGATTTTCAGCAAGCCGAAGAAGCTGTTTTAGGCAACCTAGATAAATTTTTACGGTGGTTTTGTGCCAACATCAGCCGTCACCTAGAATTGCCACCTCTATTAGATGATTATTGGGATGAAGATATGGGTAGCAAAGTAAGCTGCATCATCTATTTGCAACAATATGTATTAAGAGAAATAAGTAGCCCCCTTGTCTTAGCTTTAAATGAAGTCAATAGGCTTTTCGAGTATCCAAAAATTGCCAGAGAATTTTTGCCGCTGGTGCGAAGCTGGCATGAAGAAGCAAAGCGGATTGAATCCATGGAAAAACTACGTTTAATAGTTCTTCACTCCACAGAAATTTATATTCCTTTAAAGCTCACTGAATCGCCTTTTAATGTCGGTTTGCCGCTGCAATTGCCCTATTTTACAGAAGAGCAGATACTTACTTTAGCGCAGCGTCACGGACTGGATTGGACAGATAGCCCGAATGCCGATCGACTGATGGCTATGGTGGGGGGGCATCCTTATCTGGTGCGGCTAGCTCTTTACCACCTCTGTCAAAACAGTGTAACGCTAGATCGGCTACTACAAGAAGCTCCTACAATAGGGGGAATTTATAAAAATTACTTGCGGAGTTTTTGGGTGACATTGCAAGAGTATCCCGAACTTGCGGTTGCACTAAAACAAGTGGTAAAATCGGAGCGCGGTGTGGAATTAGATCCGATAGTAGCTTCTAAATTAGTTAGTATGGGGCTGATTCATCTCGATAACAACCGCTGTACGCTGAGCTGCGAGTTGTACCGCCTGTATTTTGGTTCGCAAAACTTTATTTAGTTATTGCCCCACCTGAAAAATCTGTTCTGCGGTTAAGTTTAGATCGGGGAAAGCAAGCGATCGCACCCGCTCATCACCTCTAAACTGATTAACTACATACTCACCGTCAACCAATTGGTTGACGGAAATAGTGGGTTGTTTGGGGTTGCCAATATATCTTCTGCCCCCCAACCCTAAATAATCGACAATCCAGTATTCAGGAATTGCCAATTTTTCATATTCTGCTAACTTTATCAAGTAGTCATCTTGCCAATTCGTACTCACGATTTCGATGACTAAACGGATAGTTTCACCTCGGGTAATAGTCGATCGCTTTTTCCACATCGGTTCCGTTTCGATTTGTTGCCAATCTAACACCATCACATCTGGGCTGTAGCCAGACTTATCAGAATCAATAGCCTTAATAATTCCTTGGCGGGGAATGAAAGAGGGCAAAGCCAAACGTTCAATCTGAACGCCTACTTTGAGGGCAAGGAAGCCCCCTACTTGTTCGTGAGTTCCTGTTGCTTGCATTTCGATAACGGCTCCATCATGTAGCTCAAAGCGACCTTGACCCTCTGGATACCAGTCCAGAAACTCGTCTAGGGTCATTTGTTTAGACTGGGCCGGTTGTTCTTGAATGAGCATATTGATTCTCCTTGTTTGCTGTTAATTTCAATGTCAATATAAATTTACAACATTAGGCTATATTGTATAATAACTTCTACTTTTTACTGTGTCAATTTTATTATAAAAACAATTACTTGGGAAACTGAAATTTTACCGATGGATTATAATTCAGTAGAGATGGTGACAAAAATAACGCTCAGACTGCCTCTTTTTATAAAATTTCACCTTGAAACCCACCCATAAACCGCATGACTCAGGTAACATACCAAATTGGTGGCAGTCTCGCCAGTGATGCGCCTACATACGCAGTGCGACAAGCCGATTCCGAACTCTATCAAGCCTTAAAAGCTGGCGAATTTTGTTACGTCCTAAATTCGCGGCAAATGGGCAAATCTTCTCTCTTAGTCCGCACCCTGCACCGACTGCAAGCAGAAGGTTTTCAATGCAGCACGATCGACATGACGCGCATCGGCAGCGAAAACATTACTCCTTTACAATGGTACAAAGGAATTATTGCGGATTTATGGCGCAGCTTCAATTTATTAGGAAAAGTTAATTTAAAAAGTTGGTGGCAAGAACAAGAAGAAATTTCTTTTCTGCAAAGATTGAGTCAATTTATTGAAGATATCTTATTAGTAAAAATTTCCACACAGCGGATATTTATATTTGTCGATGAAATTGACAGCATTTTAAGTTTAAATTTTCCCGTCGATGACTTTTTCGCGTTGGTTCGGTATTGTTACAACCAAAGAGCCATCAATCCTGAATATAACCGGATTACCTTTGCACTTTTCGGAGTAGCGACACCCAGCGATTTAATTGCCGATAAAACAAGAACTCCTTTTAATATCGGACGAGCGATCGATTTGCCAGGATTTAACTTAGCGGAAGCACAGCCTCTAGCGAAAGGATTAGAAAATGCAGTAACTAATCCGCAAGCAGTTATCAAAGAAATCTTATTTTGGACGGAAGGGCAGCCATTTTTAACTCAAAAAATATGTGAATTAGTGGTAAAAATGGCAGGAATTTCACACAGCAAAACTTTAAATTTTCCACCGGGAACAGAGGGATTTTTTGTAGAATCGGTGGTGAGAGAAAACATCATCAATAAATGGGAATCGCAAGACGAGCCAGAGCATTTAAAGACAATCCGCGATCGCCTCCTTGGCAACGAACAACGCACTGCACGTAGCTTAGGCATCTATCAACAACTATTGCAGGGGGGTGAAATTGAAGCGGATGATAGTCGAGAGCAGATCGAACTGCTGCTATCAGGTTTGGTAGTGAAACAACAAGGTTTGTTGAAGGTCAGAAACCCGATTTATCAAGCAGTGTTTAACCTACAATGGGTAGAAAAACAGTTAGAGCAACTGCGCCCTTACTCCCAAGCTTTCAACGCTTGGATCGCTTCTCAACAACAAGATGAATCGCGACTGTTGCGGGGACAATCCCTCAAAGACGCTTCCTACTGGGCCCAGGGAAAAAGTTTGAGCGATTTGGATTATCAATTTTTAGCGACTTCTCAAGAATTAGACAGGCTGGAAGTACAGCAAGCGCTGGAAGCAGAACGAGTTAAAGAAGTCGAAGCGCGACTGGCAGAGGAACACAAGCGGTTAGTTTTACAGCGACAGACAGCGAAGCGACAGAGGAGGTTGATTGGAGCGTTGAGTGGAGCGCTGATAGTTGCGATCGCCTCCAGCATTCTCGCCCTCTGGCAATACCATAACGCCGTCACCAGCGAAATTCAGGCCCTCGCCTCCTCCTCCGCAGGACAATTCGCCTCCCAACAGCGATTGGACGCCCTCGTGAGCGCCATCAAAGCCAGAGGCAGGCTCGACCGTCTCGCGCATTCCAGCCCGCAGTTGCAATGTCAAGTTCGACAAGTCCTGCAACAAGCCATCTACGGAACGGCAGAATTCAATCGCCTGTTGGGGCATTCCAGCCCGGTTCTGGCAGTTGATGTCAGCCCAGACGGTCAACTCATCGCCACCGGAGGCGGCGACCAAACAGCCAAGGTGTGGCAACGGGATGGCACCTTGCTGCACACTCTCAACCACACGATCAGCAGCGTCTACGCCCTTCGTTTTAGTCCCGACGGCCAGCGCCTGGTAACATCCAGCGTAGACGGCAACATTTATCTGTGGAGTCGGTTCGGCAAGCTGCTCAAAACCTTTCAGGGACACAGCGCTGCGATCTGGGCGATCGCCGTGAGTCCAGACGGTGAGCGCATCGCCTCCGCCAGCGAAGACAGCACCATTCGGCTGTGGAGTGTCGATGGCAAACTGCTCAAAACCCTGAACGGACATCAAGGTGCAGTTTGGGGTGTTGCCTTTAGCCCCGATGGAAACCTGCTGGCCTCTAGCAGCACAGACAATACGGTCAAGGTCTGGACTCTAGACGGCAAACTGGTGAGAACCCTGGAAGGTCACAGCGCCAGCGTTTGGGACGTTGAGTTTGCCTTGCTTGCAGACAACAGCGGCGCAAAACGTCCCGCCATTGTCTCTGCCAGCGCTGACAACACTGTCAAACTCTGGCAACCCGACGGCACCCTGCTGCGAACTCTTAGCGGTCACAGTGCGGAAGTGTTTGAAGTCGCCGTCAGCACAGCAGGTGATGTCATTGCTTCCGCCAGCGCCGACCAAACCATCAACCTCTGGAAGCCTGACGGGACACTTTTGAAAGTCCTTAAAGGGCATCAATCTGGAATTCGCGGGCTTGCTTTTATTCCCAACAATCAAATGGTTGTCTCTGCTAGCGACGACAATACTGTTCGACTATGGAATCCGACAAACCCCTTCTCAAAAGTCCTTTACGGACATGGCGGCACGATTTGGGATGTGGATTTCTCCCCCGGAGGTCAGATGCTAGCTTCCGCGTCTTCCGATGGCAGTTTCAAACTGTGGGCCCGAGACGGCACGTTGCTGAAGTCTTTTGCCGGAAACGAGACTGCAGTTCGCTCCGTTGCTTTCCTCTCTGGTGCCAGCGCCAATCCTGCGATCGCGCCTTTCCTTGCTACCGCTAGTGAAGATAAAACAATTAAATTCTGGCAGTTGGACGGGACGCTGCTGAAAACCATAACAGGTCATGGGGCTGGAGTTTGGGATATCTCCCCAAGTCCAGATGGTCGGCTGCTGGCTTCTGCTAGCAACGATAAAACCGTGAAACTGTGGAAAAAGGACGGCAGGGCGGGCACGGGGGCAGCGCTCCTACGAACTTTCACAGGGCATCGGGCTAGGGTTTACGATGTGGACTTTACCTCTGACGGACAGAGGCTGCTTTCAGGCAGTAGCGACAGCACTGCTCGGTTGTGGAGCCTTGACGGTCGGTTTTCCAAGACTCTAAAAGGTCATCGCAGCCCGATTTGGGAAGTTGCCATCAGTCCAGACGATCGCACTTTGGCAACTGCCAGCAGGGATGACACGATTAAACTCTGGACGATCGATGGCACGTTGCTCAAAACCCTCAAGGGAAATACTAGAGGTCTGATGGCGGTTGATTTCAGTCCTGACGGTCAAATGCTGGTGGGGGGAGGCTCAACAGGCGCACTCAAACTCTGGAAAACCGACGGGACAGAAATAACGACCCTAACCGGACATGAAGGGAACGTTTGGGGAGTTGCGTTTGGCCCCGATGGCAAACTCATTGCCTCTGTTGGGGACGATCGCACTGTGATTTTGTGGGATGTGGAGCGAATTCTCAAACTAGATGAACTGGCTTATGCGTGCGATCGCGTGCGGGATTACCTGCAAACGAATACTGAAGTGAAGGAGGAGGACAGACATTTGTGCGATCTAGTGGGCGATCGTTAAATTATCTGAAACAATTAACTATCAATTATGAAAGATTACTCTTACCAAATTGGTGGCAGTCTCACAACTAATGCGCCTACCTATGTCGAAAGACAAGCAGATTCCCAGCTTTATGAAGCCTTAAAACGAGGCGAGTTTTGCTACATTCTTAATTCCCGGCAAATAGGCAAATCTTCTCTCTTAGTCCGCACGTTCCATCGACTGCAAGCCGAAGGATTTCAATGCAGCACGATCGACCTGACCCGCATCGGCAGCGAAAACATTACTCCCCTACAGTGGTATAAAGGCATCGTTGGCGATTTGTGGCGCAGTTTCAATCTTCTAGGAAAAGTTAATTTAAAAACCTGGTGGCAAGAACAAGAAGAAGTTTCTCTCCTGCAAAGATTGAGTCAATTTATTGAAGAGGTATTATTAGCCGAATTTCCGCAAGAGCGAATTTTGATATTTGTCGATGAGATTGATAGTATTTTAAGCTTAGATTTTGCCGTCGATGACTTTTTCGCCTTGATTCGATATTGCTACAACCAAAGAACCCTTAATCTAGAATACAACCGGATTACCTTCGCGATTTTCGGAGTGGCTACACCCAGCGATTTAATCGCCGATAAGAATCGCACACCTTTTAATATCGGGGTGGCGATCGACCTAGATGGCTTCACCATAGAAGAAGCATCACCATTAGCTCTAGGATTCCAAGGAAAAGTCGAACGATCGCAAACAATTCTCAAAGCAATCTTAACTTGGACAAACGGACAGCCATTTTTAACCCAAAAAGTTTGTAAAATAGTCGATTTAGCTCTTCAAAAAGCAGTGTCGGAAAATTCAATTCCTCCGGTAGGGACAGAAGCATTTTGGGTAGAGAATTTAGTGCGATCGCACATCATCAACAACTGGGAATCTCAAGACGAACCAGAACATTTGAAAACCATCCGCGATCGCATCCTTCGCAACGAACAACGCGCCGGAAGATTGCTCGGCATTTACCAGCAAATCTTACAAGGCGTGGCAGTACCGACAGATGACAGTCGAGACCAAATCGAATTACTCCTATCAGGATTAGTCGTCAAACAAGCAGGATTGCTGAAAGTCAAAAACCTAATTTATCAAGAAGTATTCAACCTCGAATGGGTAGAAAAACAATTAAGAGAACTGCGTCCTTATTCCCAAACTTTTGAGGCTTGGATTGCTTCTAAACAAACAGATTCTTCCCGATTATTGCGAGGACAAGCCTTAACTGACGCGCAAATATGGGCGCAGGGAAAAAGTTTGAGCGACTTGGATTATCAGTTCTTAGCTGCCAGCGCCGAAATAGACAGACGGGAAGTTCAGCAAGCATTAGAAGCAGAACGTGCCAAGGAAGTAGAAGCGCGATTAGACCAAGAGAAACGGGCAACTCGACTGCAACAAATGTTGTTAGGTACAGTCATAAGTGCCTTGCAAAAATCGCGACTCAGCGAAATAGAAGCGCTTGCCACCTCCTCCGAAGCCTTATTTACCACAGAGCAAAAATTAGATGCTCTCGTCGCTGCCATCAAAGCCAAGCGCAAACTGCAACAACTCGGTATGGCAAATCCCGAACTAGAAAATCGGGTGCAACTATTACTAGAGCAGGCAGTTTATGGAGCTACGGAGTTCAACCGCTTGTCAGGACATCAGGCGACAGCGTTTAGATTAGCAATCAGCCCCGACGGGGAGACCATTGCCTCCTCACCTACAGATAACGAGGTCAAACTCTGGCAGCGAGATGGCACCCTTATTGCCACTCTTCCCCACAACGGTTTTATTTGGAGAATGGCTTTTAGCCCCGACAGTAAACTCCTCGCTTGCGCCACTGGAGATGGCACAGTTAAAGTTTGGCAGCAACAGGGAACGTCTTGGCACAGCCCCAAACTCCTGCACAGCCTTGAGGGACACAGTAACGAGTTTAACGGTGTGGCGTTCAGCCCAGATGGTGAGATTTTAGCCGCATCCGGTGAGAATAACACCGTTAAACTCTGGGACAAAAACGGCATTTTATTAACCATTCTCGATCGCACCGATGCGGTGAGGAGCCTTAGCTTTAGCCCCAACGGGGAAATGCTCGTGAGCGGCAGTGCGGAGGGTACGATCCGATTGTGGAAAAAAAACGGCCCATTCTGGGACGCAGTAAAGTTACTACAAACGTTTCAAGGTCATAGCACTGCCATTTGGATGGTCAAGTTCAGTCCTGACGGCGAGATATTTGCCTCCGCCAGCATGGATAAGACTGTTAAACTTTGGCGCTCCAATGCTGGGCCAGACGAAGAGTTACAGCCCCTACGAACCCTTAAGGGTCACACAGGAGGCGTTGAGAGTCTAGATTTCAGTCCTGACGGTGAGATTATCGCCTCAGCCAGCGACGATCGAACCATCAAATTTTGGAGCAAAGACGGCAAAGAGCTGAGAACTTTTGCAGGGCATCGCAATCCCGTGTGGGATCTCGATTTCAGTCCTGACGGCAAATCAATTGCTTCGCTGGGTGTAGGAAATGATGTCAAACTTTGGCAGCCGAAAAACATTTTTTTCTTGCCCCTGCAAGGTCACGACGCTGTTGTTTATGCTGCTGCTTTCGCTCCTGACGGTAAAATTGTCGCCACCGCAAGTGCAGACGGTACGGTGAAACTTTGGCGCGTGGATGGCACGTTGCTGAAGACGCTTAACAAGGGCACAGGAGGGCTTTGGGCTGTGGCATTCAGTCCTGACAGTAAAGTCATTGCCGTGGGGAGCGAAAAAACAATGAAACTCTGGCACAAGGGTGGCAGATTCCTGAGAGAAATCAAGGCACACAAAGGTATAGTTCACAGAACTATTTGGAGTCCTGACGGTAAAATTATTGCCACTGCAAGTACAGACGGCACGGTAAAACTCTGGCAGCCAGACGGCGTTTTACTGCGAACTCTGAAGCTAGATGGCAATTCCTTCTGGGATGTAGCCTTTAGCCCTGATGGAAAAGCTCTAGCCGCCGTCAATAGCAGTGGGGCGATCGCAATCTGGAAGCTTGATGGCACTTTGTTGCAGGCGATTGATGCCCATCAGACTCTGACTGTGGGGGTCAGTTTCAGTCCAGATGGCAAGACTCTAGCTTCAGGCAGTATGGATAGCACCGTCAAACTCTGGAAATTAGAACCATCATCGACTGTTATTGACACCTCGGTTCCTCACTCTTCACAGCTCCTGCGAACGCTTAAAGGTCACGCACAGGGAGTGCTGAGAGTTTCCTTTAGCCCGGATGGTGAAATTATCGCTACGGCAAGTATGGATAACACGGTGAAACTCTGGAACTATGACGGCATCTTGCTGACGACGCTCGCGGAGCATACAAGCGCGGTGACAGGAGTTTCCTTTAGTCCCGACGGCACTTTCCTTGTCTCCACCAGCCACGACCAAAGGGCGATTTTGTGGAACGTGAAGCGCATTCTCAATACAGACCCGTTGGAGTTTGCTTGTGACTTCGTGCGAGATTATCTGCGAACGAATGCCGAAGTGAAGGAAGAGGATAGACATTTGTGCGATCGGATTAAAACGGAATAATATCAACTCCGCTTTATTAGGAATAGTAGATTAATATCTGTGGCTAGAGCATCAGAAGATTAGAGGATATTTATCATGTTTGGCTAATTTTTAGTGAAATATGATATAATATTAAACCCGGTCTAACTACTCCCTTTATTTCTCAGTATGCAGAGGCGGAATTCGTTTGTTTAGTAGCGGTTTTAACCGCCGAATGATACGCAGAACGATCGAGGGTACAGCCAAACCGGATTTAGTATAATAACTACAGAGTAATGAAATCGCTAGCAGTCAGAATACCCGGTGTAATATTGTTAAGCTTCGCCAGCACTTGATTGCTAGCCGTCACGCTAATCAAAGTTTGATTGTTGCTAGAAGTAATACTGAGTTGATTGAAACTCAAATCAGGATTCAACCCAATTAAATCCTCTCCCTTACGGAAATCAGTAATGACATCGCTACCCAAACTTTGATTTAGGAAAAATACATCATTTCCCGAACCGCCTGTCAAAGTATCATCCCCAACATCGCCACTAAGGAAATCAGCACCGCTGCCGCCACTGAGAATATCGTTGCCTTTTCCCCCGTACATGGTATCGTTGCCGATGTCACCGCAGATCGCATCGTTTTCATTGCCGCCGAACAGCAAGTCGTTGCCCTCACCGCCATCGAGACTGTCGTTTTCTTTGCCTCCGTAAAGCGTGTCATTTCCCAATAAGCCGAAAATTAGGTCTGCACCTTCATTTCCAAACACTGTATCGTTGCCGTTTCCAGCATTAAAGGTGTCATTTCCTAAGTTGCCTAAAATGTAGTCGTCGCCATCTTCACCCAGCAAGATATCGTCATCTTTGCCGCCAAAAATGGTGTCGCTGCCCAGGCCGCCGGCAACTGTATCTTTGCCGAGATCTCCCCTGACAAAATCGCTGCCATCAGCGCCAACAACAGTGTCATCATCTTTGCCGCCGTAGATGGTATCGTTGCCAGCGCCACCAGTGATGAAATCGCTGCCTTCATTGCCGAAAAGCGAGTCGTTATCGACACCGCCGTCAATGTTGTCATTGCCGCCCATGCCGTAAAGAGTGTCGTTACCGGCAAGTCCGTTAATTGACTCGTTGATGCCGCCGCCCATGATGAAATCGGTATCTTCACCGCCGTTGAAAGTTTGTTGGACGGGGTTGGGGGTGATGGTGGCAGAGTTTAATTCCGGGGCGCTGACTCCATCGAATAAGCAATCATCTGTAATCGGTGTGGGAGTCGGAGTCGGAGTCGGTGTGGGAGTCGGAGTCGGTGTGGGAGTCGGAGTCGGTGTGGGAGTCGGAGTCGGAGTCGGAGTCGGAGTCGGAGTCGGAGTCGGAGTCGGTGTGGGAGTCGGAGTCGGTGTGGGAGTCGGTGTGGGAGTCGGTGTGGGAGTCGGTGTGGGAGTCGGAGTCGGCGTGATTGTAGTGAATTCAAAAGCCCCGATATCAACGATCGCACTTCCGTTGCTATCACCATCTTGAGGGCGAGTCACACCGCGCTGATCGGCAGCCGGCGCGCCCGCACCAGTACCGGTATCAATGGCAGGACTTCCTGCTAGCAGCGGCAGCACGAAAGCGCTGTTAATATTTTGCAAAGGGCCGAGTAAGGGGTCTGCGATCGTCACATTTGCCGTAACATTATTGTCGTTAGGATCGCCCGTAGTAAGTTTATTAGGAAATTGCAGATTATTTCCCCCGTCGATTAATTCCCGCCCGCTTTGCTGTTTAACCTTAAAAGGATTACCCGCAGTGTTGCTATCAAAAATCGAATTCTTGACAGTAATTGGCTGATTGCCAAAAGTAGCAATACCTCCCGAATATTCCCCAGCGGTATTTTTAGCAAAAGTCGAATTGACGATATTAGTCGAAAAAGAATCTCTGTTACCGACAACCATTCCCCCGCCCTGGTTAGCAGCACTGTTGCCGGAAAATGTACTGTTAACAATGCTGATATTTCCGTCTTCACCCAACCACAAACCACCGCCGTTATCATCAGATGTGTTGTTGGCAAAGGTGCAGTTTGTCACAGTCAAATCGGCATTTCCGTGGCGGACGCCGCCGCCGGAGCCTGCCGAACCATCTGCCTTTTTGACAGCTTTGTTGTTAATAAAAGTGCTATTTTCTAATACCACTTTATCTGGGGGATAACCAAACAGAAAGGCTGCGCCTCCTTCTCCTGTTGCAATATTGCCGTCAAAACTGCTCCCGCGAATAATGATGTTGCCACCGATCGCATCGTTAGTTAATTCGCTCGCTCCATCGACGTAAACTGCCCCACCAACGCCTTTTTCTGTGAGGTTCCCGGTGAATTTAGAGTTTTCGATCGTCATGCCGCCCAACAGGTTATTAACAGCTCCGCCGTAGCTGCCTTTGTTGTTGGTAAATTCGCTATCTTTGATTGTCAGAGAACCCCCGCTTTTCGTGGCGATCGCGCCGCCGCCGCGTTCGGTATCATCCGCTAAAGAACCGTCGTTGCCGCTAAACTTGCTGTTAATTACAGTAGTAGTGCTGCGAAAACCTGTATAAATACCGCCACCAAAACCGGCAACATTATTATTGACTTGGCAATTTTCTAAAGTTAAAGTGCTGTTACCTCCCGTTTGAATGCCACCACCGGCGCTAGTTTCATCATTATTCGGATCGGTTCCAGAAACTTTGCCGTTGGCAACAATCAGGTTTTTTAGAGTAACATTGGTTGAACCTTCGGTGAGGATCACCCGCGAAGCATTGTTGCCGCTGATAGTTAAATTGGCTGCACCAACTGCATCAATTGTCAAGTTTTTGTTGATGATCAGTTGACCGGAAGTGAGAGTAATTGTTTGACTGGCAAGAGTGGAGGCAAATTGAATGGTATCGCCGGCCGCTGCGGAGGCGATCGCATCTCTCAATGAACCAGGCCCGCTATCATTATTGTTGGTGACGGTAACAGTCGCTAAAGTCCCTCGGTAATCCGCCATTACCTCTGGAGTCAAGGCTAGCGGTGCTTCAATATCACCCTTGGCAAACTCCAAATTCCAATTACCGCCGCCACCAGTGCGATCGCTAGATGCCGCAATATCAGCCCCGGTTAAATCGCCCAGGCGATCGACAAAATCGCTCCCAGAACCCGCAGCAACATCGCAACCGTAAAGCACGATATCAGCTTGGTCGCTTAGCGCATTTCGCCACCCTTGCAACTGACTTTCATATTGCGGCAAATTATCCGCATTCAAAGTCGCAGAACCTAGCTGCAAGCTGCCAGAATTGCCGTGAGAAAAAATGTGAACTTGGTCTACAGTTTCCCCAGCCGCAGCGATTTTTTGCAGTTCGGCAGTAATTTGCTCGACTCCGTTGCCATTTTTATCTAAAACGATCGTCTCAGTACCGGGAAGCACGCCGTCAGCAATAGTTTGATAGTCATCTAAATCAGAATCAATAAAAACAATAGATTTAGGACGAGCATGGAGGAGAACAGATTGTGAATCAATACTGGCAAAAGTTGAGTTCATTTTGCATACCCTATGAGAATGTTTGCTGTTTAGTGGCAGATACACCTATGCAGCAATCGAATTAAGTGCGATCGCTGTTTATATAAAATCATCGATCTGGCGGTAATTAAGTTTGTAGTAACAACTTTTGTCCTCTCTCTAAGCTAATCTTCACTAAGAACTAAAGTCATTACTGCAAACACTTTTGACTGCTAACAATCAATCAAAATTGCTATCAATCATGCTTTGCTTTGACCTGGCGGGGCAGGATGCAACCCTGCCCGCACACAACTTATTGCAATTCAAAATGCAGCACAAACAGCAATTAAATTGTTACCTGAGTGAAATCGCTAGCGGTGAGATTAACGGGCGCACCGTTAAGCTTAGCTAACAATTGATTGCTAGCCGTCACGCTAATCAAAGTTTGATTGTTGCTAGAAGTAATACTGAGTTGATTGAAACTCAAACCAGGATTCAACCCAATTAAATCCTCTCCCTTACGGAAATCAGTAATGATGTCGCTACCCAAACTTTGATTTAGGAAAAATACATCATTTCCCGAACCGCCTGTCAAAGTATCATCCCCAACATCGCCACTAAGGAAATCGCTACCAGCACCGCCGCTGAAAATATCATTGCCTTTGCCACCGTACATGGTATCGTTGCCGGTGTCACCGCAGAGTACATCGTTTTCATTGCCGCCGAACAGCAAGTCGTTGCCCTCACCGCCATCGAGACTGTCGTTTTCTTTGCCCCCGTAAAGCGTGTCATTTCCCAATAAGCCGAAAATCAGGTCTGCACCTTCATTTCCAAACGCAATATCGTTGCCGTTTCCAGCATTAAAGGTGTCATTTCCTAAGTTGCCTAAAATGTAGTCGTCGCCATCTTCACCCAACAAGATATCGTCATCTTTGCCGCCAAAAATGGTGTCGCTGCCCAGGCCGCCGGCAACTGTATCTTTGCCGAGATCTCCCCTGACAAAATCGCTGCCATCAGCGCCAACAACAGTGTCATCATCTTTGCCGCCGTAGATGGTATCGTTGCCAGCGCCACCAGTGATGAAATCGCTGCCTTCATTGCCGAAGAGTGAGTCGTTATCGACACCGCCGTCAATGTTGTCATTGCCGCCCATGCCGTAAAGAGTGTCGTTACCGGCAAGTCCGTTAATTGACTCGTTGATGCCGCCGCCCATGATGAAATCGGGACCTTCACCGCCGTTGAGAGTTTGTTGGACGGGGTTGGGGGTGATGGTGGCAGGGTCGAGTTGCGGGGCGTTGAGGTCATCCAGCAGGCCAGCATCCAAGGGCGGTGTGGGAGTTGGAGTGGGCGCGGGCGTCGGAGTCGGCGCAGGCGTCGGTGTGGGAGTTGGAGTGGGCGCGGGCGTCGGAGTCGGCGCGGGCGTCGGTGTGGGAGTTGGAGTCGGCGCGGGCGTCGGAGTCGGCGCGGGCGTCGGTGTGGGAGTTGGAGTCGGCGCAGGCGTCGGAGTCGGCGCAGGCGTCGGTGTGGGAGTTGGTGTCGGCGCAGGCGTCGGCGTTGGTGTGGGGACGACGGTACCTCCGAATTCAAAAGATCCGCTGTCCACGATCGCACCTGGAATGCTGTCGCCATCTTGAGGGCGAGTTCCGCCGCGCTGATCCGTAGCGGGTGCATCGGTATCAATCCCTGTATCAATGGCCGGACTTCCTGTCAGCAGGGGCCTGACTAAAGCGCCGTTGATGTTTTGCAAAGGGCCGAGTAAGGGGTCTGCGATCGTAATACTTGCCGTTGCGTTGTCATCGTTTTTGATAGGCCACTGAAAATTGCCTCCTCGATCGGTTAACGGCCTGTTGGTGTGCTGCTGAATTTCCCAAGTGTTTCCTCCGTTGCCGGCCGTATTGTTAGAAAAAATCGTGTTCTTGACGGTAACAGGATTTGTATCCCCAGCCATGATGCCTCCGGCCACCCAGCCGGCGTAATTGTCGGCAATCGTGGTGTTGACAATAGTTGTAGGGCCAAAAACAGCCATTGCACCCCCGATATTGCCAAAGCCATCAAGAGCAGTAGTAGGAACAGAGTTGCCAGAAAAGGTGCTGTTAGTAATCGTGGTAGTCGCATCTTTGACCCAAATGCCGCCGCCTTGACTGGCGGCTTTGTTGCCAGAAAATGTGGTGTTGGAGATGGTAAATCCCTGGTTAGCGCCGTTGTTCATTTGCACCAAGCCACCTCCAATTCCATCCTTACCGCTATTGGGAAGCGGTAGAATTTCGTTGTCAGAGAATGTACTGTCTTCAACAGTTACGCTGTCTTGGGTGCCGGTGTACAGGTAAGCTGCTCCGCCTTCCCCCCGGCCTTTGTTGTTTTGGAATACGCTTTTGCTGATTTTAATTGTGCCGGAAGGCTCGTCAGTAGAACTGGCGCGGTCTGTGTAAATTGCCCCGCCGAAACCCCTTAAAAAAGAATTGCCGTTGGGATCGTTTGGGGCGAACTGGCCTGCGGTGGTATCGTTGCCGATGAATCGCGAGTTTTCAACTGTTAACTTGCCGTTTAGGCTGTTAATTGCCCCACCATTAATTCCTAAGTTATTGGTGAAATCGCTGTTAACAACGGTGAGGTTTTTATTACTTACAAAAGCAATACCGCCAGCGCCGCGTTCATCGTTAGTTGCAGTCGCGATATTTCCCGTGAATTTACTGCCAGTCACGGTCAGGGTGTTGTTCCAGCCGCTGAAGATTGCACCGCCA
This sequence comes from Microcoleus sp. F4-D5, assembly GCF_036704885.1. Lineage (NCBI taxonomy): Bacteria > Bacillati > Cyanobacteriota > Cyanophyceae > Oscillatoriales > Microcoleaceae > Microcoleus > Microcoleus sp. F4-D5. The sequence continues at coordinate 49,636 of NZ_JAUBSX010000048.1, forward strand.
CCTTTATCAGCAACGTTGTTGGTAAACTGAACGTTTTCTACGGTCATCGCTACTTCGTCAGTTGTACCGATCGCACCCCCGTTATCAGCCGTTTTGCCGTTAACAATAGCGAGGTTTTTGACCGCAAAGCTGGTGGCGATATCAACGTTGGCATTGACAAAAAAGGCGCGGGATGCGTTGTTGCCACTGATGGTTAAACCGGGTGCAGCGGCACCGTCAACGGTGATATTTTTGCCAGCGGGAATATCGAGTTGGCCGCTGGTGAGGGTAATAGTTTGGCTGGCTAAACCTGGAGCGAAGGTAATTGTATCGCCGGCAACAGCGCTGGCGATCGCAGCCCTTAATGAACCGGGGCCGCTATCGCTATTGTTGGTTACTACGATAGTAGCTAAATTTCCTTCGTAACTTGCCATAGCCTCGGCTTGCAACGCTAAGGAAGATTCAATTTGGCCCTTAGCAAATTCTAAATTCCAGTCGCCGTCGCTGCCGGTTATGTTGGTGGAGGCGGCAACGTCAGCCCCGGTTAATTGACTGAAGCGATCGACGAAATTAACACCTGTACCGGAGGCTACATCGCAGCCGTACAGCATGATATCTGCTTGTGGGGCTAGTGAAGTTTGCCACTTTTCTAACTGGCTTTTGTATTGCTCTATGTTATCTGAACCTAGAGCAGTATTGCCGAGTTGTAGGCTGCCAGAATTACCGTGAGAAATAATGTGAACCGAGTCTATCGCCCCCTTAGTAGAGGCGTATTTTTCAATTTCAGAGGTGATTTGTTCGATGCCGTTTTTGGCGCTATCGAGTATTACTACCTGCTGTCCCGGCAGCACTCCCGCTGCAATTGACTCGTAATCTTCCACGCCGGAGTCAATGAAGACTAAGGAGCGCAGCGGCAATTTTTCAAAAGAAGATTGTGAGTTAACTTGAGCGAACGTAGAAGTCATATTGGATACTCCATTAAGGGCATTACTGGTAGATACACCCCGGAGTAATCTCATCAGGTTTATTTGATTATATCTTACCACCCTATTTGCAAAACGTGCAACATTAAAAAAAGATTTTTTTAATATGGTTTTTATCCTGATTTACCTGTTGTTGCTGGTAGAGACGGATTTTTTTTACGGCTACCGCTGGGAATATAGCACAAAATTTACCGGAAATATTCTCATAAATCCTGATTCTATCTTCCGCAGCTTTTCAGCTTTTTTTGGCTCTGACGGTAGCCCTGATTTCAAATTAGGAAATCCTGGAGGTCATTCCCCATAAGTAACAATTTTAAATTATATTTAGTCGTTTTCATTTGAATGTGATATTTTACATATACACACACGCTACTACGGTAGCCTTACCTATATTTCATTTAATAGCCAACAGAGTTATACACATTAATAAGAATTATATCTGCTTGGAAAAATCAATATTTTATACATACAAAAATACTGATGCCAGTGGGTTTGGTCGCATTGACTAAGACTCAAAATTGTCTGATATTAAGAGGGGATTAATCGCTGGGAACCACGTTTTTTCTAGGCTGGCGCAGGCACTTTGAGGACGGCTATCGTCACTACAAACGTGATTAGAATTCTTCAGCGGGAGTCAATCTGATTGCAGATTGAGTCAAATCAAATCGTTGACTTGAATCGCCCCTGCGTCCCCTCATGACAATTGGATTCAGACCAGTCTCCCTCAGCACGCTATACACCCTCAATTGAATCGGTCTCCTTAATTACCAAACAGTCGATCGCGCCCGCAGCCGTTGCCGAGTGTGTCACTATTTCGATCGGCATAACAGGAACCAAGTCCGCTTTTTTTATTCAGGGAACTGTGCCATTGTGGCAATTGACTTTTGTATGGTTCGAGATAATCTGAACTGAGGATAACAGAGCCTAATTGCCCTTTTCCCGACCTAGTGTTAGAAATTGTGCAAACTTTGTCAATCTCTCTCAGGATAGAGGCATATGTTTGAAGTGCCGAGGTAATTTGCTGGATGCCTTGAGAGTTGGAGTTGACTAAAATTACTTCTTCACCAGCCAAAATCTGCGAGACAAAATATCCACTCTCATGGAGACTGGAGTCATTCAATACAAAGCTTTTGGATGGAAAATTGCGGTATTCCGAGGCGGGATTGGTTAGAGTCATAGAAGCGAACATATTCTGTCCTCCAAAGGGTGTTTAGTGGTAGATACACCCCTGAAGTCAGCTCCTCATAAACTGCCGTTGACCTTGTTTATTTCGCTAATTCTTATTGAACCTACCTATCAGTTTGGCCTATTTTGGCTGCACTGCCATCCGCGATCGCACGGATTTTATATTCTGCGTGTTTTCCCCTACTACCGACACACCCGCAATTACCGAGCGATCCTCTATCCTATCCGTGACACCACTTTCAAAAAAGCATCCAACTGTAGGCGAGTGCTTCAAACCTCGATATTTATCAGTCACTGCCAATTCTTTAATCTAAAAAATAAAATCTAAAATGGTATGACAGTTAGTTGATTGGCGGGGAAACAGCACAGATCAAGATTCTGTGGAAGATGGCGGTTTCTTACCTGCATTGCGAATATTAATAACCTTGTTGAGCGCATCGAACCAAAAACCAGACCCCATAGAAATAGCTATGCCGCTCAATATCCAACCAAACAATTTTGCGATCAAAGCCGGCAACAATAAATTGCCCCGCGCATCTATTTTTAACCTGTTCGGTTCGCTCCATCCAAAAGGCAAAGCTACATTATCCAAAGCTAGATCTACATCTTTTTGAACTTTTCTCAGACTTGTTAAATTATCTAATTTAGCATTAGCATTTTTTTCCACCAACTGCTGAGCGTACAAATTAACAGTCGATCGCAGCATCGAATCCTTAGACAACCGATTAATAATATTAATGCTATCAGCATTAGCAGCGACAGCGATCGCAGTTCCGAGCAAAATCGCTACCCCTCGGGAATTCCGCTTGTAAACGCCAGAAGCACGCTGCATCGATTGGTCAAACCAAATTTCAATTTCTTGCTGAAACCGCTGCAACTGCTCTTGAGTATCTCCGCCGCCTTTTTCAGCGCGCTGCGCTAAAATAAAAAGGCTGCGTTTCAAAGATTCTGGCATATTGTCTAAGGTTGCTTGAATTTGTTGGTAAATCGGACTGTCCTCTTGCTCGTCCCTAATTTGTGCTATCGTATCCTGACTTGTCCTAACTTTCCTAACAGTATTTAACAGATTGCTCAAACTCGGTTGCAGTTGCGATCGCAGCGCCTCGCGTTCAACTTTGCTATCAAAAGTAGCCTTGACAAATGCCATCTGCCTCTGAAATTCTCTACCTCCTAGCTCGGTTTCCGGCAGGTAAACCTGAGAATCCTTAATATAAAATCCTAACTTTTCCGACATCCTATCCAAGCTGTTGTTCAAAGTTCCTAAATCGTTTTTATAATCTTCAACCACTCGATTAAACTCCGCCGTCAGCCAGCCTAATTCTTGCTCGATAATCGGTTTAGTAGACTCCGGCAGATTCAGACCCTCTCCAATCACTTTAATTTGTGCCAACTGTAAGTTTTTAAATCTTTCTAATCGGCTTTTAGAGATCGAACCCATCAAACTATAAATTTTTAAAGTATCCAAAAGGCTAGCAGAAAAACACTCTGCTGGAATATACGATGGCCCGCTTGATTTATTGCCGAAAACATTTTTAGTGCCAGTAACTAGGCGGTAAAAATGCCCCATGCGGTGCGTAACAGAGCGGACTCCCTCTGCTAAAATCCCTTTAGCTCCCTGATTTAAATCCTTGATAATCGGATTGCTATAAATCGAATTAGCCAACTGTCCGACTCGTTGAATTTGCACCGGATCTTTCATGCCTTCGCTACCGCCAGAAATCAGCACTTCGATCGACTTTTTTAAATGTTCCGCCCGCCACTGCAAAACAGTAGCAATCAGTTCCTGAATTTCCGAAGCTAGCAAGCTTAAAGTCAGGTAGATAAATACTAAACCAATGATAATATCTATAATTACAGGCAAGTTCATGGTATTTTCCTAGTCGCAAATAAAGTAGGGTCGAGAGAAGATATTACTATCTTCTGCCTCGCATTCGGAACCGTGCTTGCCAGTTTCCTAGCACACGGCTACTCGGGTGTACTCTTGTCATTTGAGGGCTTCCCCTTCTTCCGACACAGCTTAAGGTTTCTTTCCTGAAGATACGAGTTCCAGGTTATGTTTCCTGATTAATTCCAAGTCGGTTTTAGTTTTAACATCGTGACAATGCCGATGCAATACCCTTTCGTCGCCAATGGTCCAGCGTCTACGAAGCGCTACAAGATACTCGGCCCGAGCGACAAAAGTTAATGAATCTCTACATCGCACAAATCCCGCAGTCAGAACGAATTGTCCTCGCTGGTGACCATACCAGGAAAGTCAAGACCGTTTGCCAAAACTCTGAAAGAACGTACTTATGAACATTCGCCATCACCATTGGGCGATCGCAAGCGTGAGGGTGGGATACGGCTACAGTACCGGGCGCGTGGATACCCGAAGCACATGGGAGTTGGGCTCTGCCACTGTTATACCATTTTTCTAAAGATGTGCTAGAGATAAAGAATGTAAGATCCAAGACCATCCTGTGAGAAAACCAAT
>NZ_JAUBSX010000049.1:0-54231 GCF_036704885.1 Microcoleus sp. F4-D5
TCCTGCTTTACCCCTTGGGTCAATCAGGCTGGTTCTTCGCCCCCAGCTTCGGGGTCGCAGCAATTTTCCGCTTTTTGCTATTCCTGCAAGGCTTCCACAACTGGACCCTCAACCCGTTCCACATGATGGGCGTTGCAGGCATCTTGGGCGGCGCGCTGCTGTGCGCCATCCACGGTGCCACCGTAGAAAACACCTTGTTTGAAGACGGCGACGGTGCTAACACCTTCCGCGCCTTCAACCCAACTCAGTCAGAAGAAACCTACAGTATGGTCACAGCCAACCGCTTCTGGTCGCAAATCTTCGGAATTGCCTTCTCCAACAAGCGCTGGTTGCACTTCTTCATGCTGTTCGTACCCGTCACAGGCTTGTGGATGAGCTCCATTGGCATCGTCGGTTTAGCATTAAACCTGCGCGCCTACGACTTCGTATCGCAAGAATTGCGCGCTGCTGAAGATCCTGAGTTTGAAACGTTCTACACTAAGAACATTCTGCTTAACGAAGGCATTCGTGCTTGGATGGCTCCTACTGACCAACCCCACGAAAACTTCATCTTCCCTGAAGAAGTTCTGCCTCGCGGTAACGCACTTTAAAAAAATCAGGATTTGGATTTCAGATTAATTTAATATTTTTAAATTGAAATTGAAATCCAAATCCCTATTCCCCGGCGCAGGCGCGGTACTCCCGTGCCCTACTGGGGAACAAAAAAACCCAAAATCCAAAATCTAAAATCGTTGGAGGTTCTACCGCGTGGTAACGCTCTCTAATTCTTACGTAAGCGGTCGCGACCAAGAATCCTCTGGGTTCGCTTGGTGGTCTGGCAACGCTCGTTTGATCAATCTCTCCGGCAAACTGCTGGGCGCTCACGTCGCTCACGCTGGCTTGATCGTTTTCTGGGCAGGGGCAATGACTTTGTTTGAAGTCGCTCACTTTATCCCAGAAAAGCCCATGTACGAACAGGGCTTAATCTTGATGCCCCACATCGCTACTTTGGGTTGGGGCGTCGGCCCCGGCGGTGAAGTCACGGATATCTTCCCCTTCTTCGTAGTCGGCGTTCTTCACTTGATTTCATCTGCTGTTCTCGGTTTGGGCGGCATTTATCACGCCGTTCGCGGCCCGGAAGTTCTCGAAGAATACTCTTCGTTCTTCGGCTACGACTGGAAAGACAAGAACCAGATGACCAATATCATCGGCTACCACCTGATTTTGTTGGGTGGCGGTTGCTTGCTGCTGGTGGCTAAGGCCATGTTCTTCGGCGGTGTCTATGACACTTGGGCTCCAGGCGGCGGCGACGTGCGTATTATCACCAACCCCACTCTCAACCCGGCTGTGATTTTTGGCTACTTGACTCGCTCTCCTTTTGGTGGCGAAGGCTGGATAGTCAGCGTCAACAACATGGAAGACATCATCGGCGGTCACATCTGGCTCGGCCTGATTTGTATCGCTGGCGGTGTTTGGCACATTTTGACCAAGCCTTTCGGCTGGGCTCGCCGCGCCTTAATTTGGTCTGGCGAAGCTTACCTGTCCTACAGCTTAGGCGCTTTGTCCCTGATGGGCTTCATCGCTTGCTGCTTTGTCTGGTTCAACAACACTGCTTACCCCAGCGAATTCTACGGCCCGACGGGCCCGGAAGCTTCTCAAGCGCAAGCTTTGACCTTCCTGATCCGCGACCAACGCTTGGGTGCTAACGTCGGTTCTGCACAAGGCCCCACCGGTCTGGGTAAATACCTGATGCGCTCTCCTACTGGCGAAATCATTTTCGGCGGTGAAACGATGCGTTTCTGGGATTTCCAAGGCCCTTGGTTGGAACCATTGCGCGGTACTAACGGTTTGGACTTGAACAAAATCAAGAATGACATTCAGCCTTGGCAAGCTCGCCGCGCGGCTGAGTACATGACTCACGCTCCTTTGGGTTCTTTGAACTCTGTGGGCGGTGTGGCGACTGAAGTTAACTCGTTTAACTTCACTTCTCCTCGTTCTTGGCTGGCCTGTTTCCACTTTGTGATGGGTTTCTTCTTCTTGGTCGGCCACTTGTGGCACGCGGGTCGCGCTCGCGCTGCTGTTGCTGGCTTTGAGAAGGGTATCGATCGCGAAAATGAAGCGGTACTTTCTATGCCAAACTTAGACTAATCGATCGAATTTATTTCTGATTTGATTGTCTAGTTGAAAAAGGCTCCTGCTTAACGGCAGGAGCCTTTTTTCGATCCAATATCTGTAAAATCTGGAAAAAGCTGCGGATTGTCGATTCATCGACCTTTCTGGCTCGCCGGTTAACAGCATATCCAATCCCAGACGCAGAAACCCGGTTTCTGACTCAACCTTTTGAATTAGATACTGTTTCTTTCAGATCATTCAAGCCCTAAGAGTAAGCTGCTCTCTGAGAGAGCGTTTGTCTGCTGCACAAAACTTGGCTAAACTTATTTAAGTTTCACCATTCAATCAGAATGACTTTTGAAGGGTCTGCTTCCTGTTTCATCCAAGGGAGTCGGCTCATTCTTGTCCGCAGACGTTAATTCGGGTGGAGCAACGCCGTAATTTAATTAATCTTAGTTGAAGCTTTTAGCCATGAGTCATCCACTATTTTCAACCAATTTAACGAAACGCGGACTCCCGTTCGACGTTTTAACAGGCTGGTCATTTTTGACTTGCACGCTCGGTTTACAAACCTGATAATTAAGCCTTTTTAGGGATTCCGGTAATCATACCGCCGAGAATGTTAATCAGTCAAGTTAAGTATGACCAACTTTTGTAAACTTTTTGGCAATTCAGTCAATCTCCAGGACTGATACCAAATCCGGGGAAAGCTACCCCTTTTATGATTCGGCGATTGAAACCTCTACTCTACAAACTTTCGTCTGCCTCCGCAGACAAGCCAGATCGAGGGGGTATTTAAGCCGGATTTGCATGAGATATTTTGGCGCGATATTCATCGGTGTCGGTTAATGAGTCTGTAAGTATTGAAACTTGACAATTTTAATTAGTTCGGGTAGAGAGGTTGCAACGCAGGCTCTACAAAGTTTATATTTAAAGGACAAAAGTTTTAATCCCACTGAATTGAAAGTTGCCATAAGAAGTTGCAGTTTGAAGGCAGCTCGCTAGCGGTGCAAAACTAATCGACCATCGCCCTCAGGATATTCATATGTTATTAAATGGCTGTGCTGGCCGAATTTTGTAACACGCACAAAACTCCTCAGCCGCTTACTGTTATAGCTGGGAAACCAAAAGATTAATAATGGACTCATTAAAAATCCAAAATGTCAAGGTGAGTTACGATCGAGCAAATTTGCTCGATCGCATTGCCAACCGGATTCGCCGCTCTCTAGAACTGCCAGAAATTCTGAGCGCAACAGCCGCGGAAGTTCAATCGTTCTTGGGAACAGACAGAGTAAAAATCTACAAGTTTCATAGCGACGGCAGCGGTGAAGTGATTGCCGAATCAATTAACGGCAACCGCTTGCCATCCCTATTGGGATTGCATTTTCCAGCAGACGATATTCCCCCTCAAGCCCGGGAACTGTTCGCGCAAGTACAGGTGCGATCGATCGTCGATATAGATTCCGGGCTGCTAGGGCAAAGTCCCCGCCGCGATGCGGTTTCGGGCCAACTGCTGCCCGACGAAGTGCGCTTTCGCCCGATCGACCCCTGCCACGCTGAATACTTGAGCGCACTCGGCGTCAAGGCTTCCTTGGTAGTACCAATTTTTCACGGTGCAAAATTCTGGGGGTTGTTGGTATCTCACCACTCCGAGTCCCGAAGCGTGCAAGAACACGAACTGCAAGGCGTTCAGATGGTAGCAGATCAGCTCGGCGTCGCCATAGCCCAATCCACCCTCCTCGCCCGAGCCCAAGCGAAAGCCCAGCGGGAAGCTGCCGTCAACCGCGTCGCCGCAGCCCTTCACTCCCAGCCGGCGATTGAAGTGCAAACAGCTTTGGCAGAATCTGTAGCTGCACTAGACGCAGCCGGCGGCAGGCTGTGCATTTTCTCCAGACCCTTCATTTTCGACAACAGCAAGGTCGCGAGTTCAGTGCCCTACTCAGACAATTCCACTCGAACACTTCAAGTCTACACTTGCGGCTCAGGGCCGAAGATGCAAAATTCAGCAAAATACCAGCAGTTGGAGCAATACAGCGTCTGGCACGAATATTTTAAATCCGGCGAGCAACAGTTTTGGGCAATTCCCGACTTGTACCAAATTAGCAATTTGAGAAGCTTGCAACCTGCTTTTCGATCGACCAAAATTCGCAGCATTTTAATCGTACCGCTCAGAAGCCGCCAACAAATATTCGGTTACTTGAGCATTTTTAGAGAAGAATTTGACACAGAAACTCTCTGGGCAGGACAGTTTGATGGTGACGGTCGGCTCGTCCAATCTCGGATATCTTTTGAAGCGTGGAAAGAGTCAAAAACTGCTCAAATTCGCGAATGGAAGACTGAAGAAATTGAATTAATGCAAACTTTGGGCAGCCACTTTGCTAATGCAATTAACCACTGGCAACTTCACCAAAAAATAGACGCACTTAACACCAATTTAGAAAATAAAGTTCAAGCTCGGACTGCTCAATTACAGCAGTTAACGAAACAGCAGCGAGTGCTGTTTGAAGTCGTGGTAAAAATGCGACGCTCGCTCGACTTGAACAAAATTTTTAGCACGATGTCCCAGGAAGTACGGCAGGCTTTAAATGCAGAGCGAGTTGGGATTTACCGCTTCGCTCCCGCCTCGGAATTTAACGAAGGCGAATTTGTTGCCGAAGATGTTTTGCCAAATTTTGTGTCAGCAATGGCAGTCAAAGTGCACGATCGCTGCTTTGGAGAAAAGTACGCCAACCTCTACTCTCAGGGACGAGTTCACACAATGTCCGACATTAGACAGGCCGGACTGCAAGATTGCTACGAGCAACTATTGGAGCAATTTCAGGTCAAAGCTAGTTTAGTTGCACCGGTGATGAAAGGCAAAGACCTTTGGGGGTTGCTGTGCGTGCACCAGTGTTCGGCTGCCCGCAATTGGGAATCTTCTGAAATCAAGTTTGCTACCCAAATTTCAGCTCAGCTCAGCATCGCCCTAGAACAAGCAGATTTGCTCGCTCAAACCAAACAACAAGCAGTTGAGTTGCAGCGGGCAGCAGATCAGCAGCGGATACTATTTGAGGTAGTTGCTAAAATTCGACAATCTCTTGATTTAGATACAATTTTTCGCACGACAACTACTGAAATGCGCCGGATTTTAAAGGCAGACAGAGTTGTTGTTTATCGCTTTGAGCCAGGTTCCAATTTTAATGAAGGCGAATTTATTACTGAAGATGTTTTGCCAGGTTTTCGTTCGGCAATGGATGTGAAAATTCGCGATCGATGTTTTGGTCAAAATTATGCGAATAAATACAGTCAGGGACACATTCAAGTGCTGGCAGACACCGACAGCGGGGAACTCTCAGACTGCCACGCTGCTATTTTAGCTGAATTTCAGATTAGAGCTCAGGTGATTATGCCGCTGATGAATGGGAGCGAACTTTGGGGGTTGCTGTGCGTACACCAGTGCGACGGTTCGCGCAATTGGACTACTTCGGAAATCCAGTTTGCTACGCAAGTCGGATCTCAGTTGAGCGTAGCATTAGAACAAGCAGATTTGCTCGCTCAAACGCGGCAGCAAACAATTAATATGCAGTTGGTAGCAGAGCAACAGCGGATACTGTTTGAAGTGGTAGCCAAGATTCGAGAATCTCTCGATATCAACGCGATTTTCAAGACTGCAACCCAAGAAGTTTGTCAGTTTATGCAAGTCGATAGAATTGCTGTCTATCGCTTTAACCCTGATTGGGGCGGCGAATATATTGCCGAGTTTGTGAAAGATGGCTGGATAAAAATGGTAGGGGAAGGTATCAATACGATTTGGCAAGATACTTATTTGCAGGAAAACCGAGGCGGCAGGTATCTCAATAATGAAACTCTAGCCGTTGACGATATAGATAAAGCTGGTCACTCGGAGTGTGTTGTCGGTATTTTAGAGCAATTTCAGGTGAAGGCTTATGCAATAGCGCCGATTTTTGTAGGACAAGAACTTTGGGGTTTGCTGACAGCATATCAACATTCTGGAACCCGCAGTTGGGAAAGTTCAGAAGTTAACTTTTTAGCTCAGATTGCTAATCAGTTAGGCGTAGCTATCCAACAAGCAGATTTGCTGGCTCAAACCAGACGCCAAGCAGAACAAATTGCTCAAAACTTAAAGGATTTGCAGCAAACTCAATCTCAATTGATTCAGACTGAAAAAATGTCTGGTTTGGGGCAACTGGTGGCTGGCATTGCTCACGAAATAAACAATCCAGTTAATTTTATTTATGGCAATCTCAATCACGCTACTGAATATACTGATAGCTTGCTGAGTTTGTTGGAACTTTACCAGCAGCAATATCCGGATTCTAGTCCTGAAATTAGCGAATTGGCAGAAGCTATTGACTTGGAATTTCTACGAGAAGATTTGCCTAAGTTGCTATTGTCTATGAAGGTGGGAGCCGATCGCATCCGTCAAATAGTTTTGTCTTTGAGGAATTTCTCTCGTCTTGACGAAAGTCAAATGAAGGCGGTTGATATTCACGAAGGGCTCGATAACACGCTGTTAATTTTGCAGCACAGGCTGAAATCTAATTCGGATAATGCAAGTATTGTGCTAGTTAAAGAATACGGTAATTTGCCTCTGGTTGAGTGTTATGTTGGACAGTTGAATCAGGTGTTTATGAATGTAATCGGGAATGCGATCGATGCTTTGGAATCTGCCAAGTTGGTCGATCGCCCATCTGTGATTCCTCAAATTAAAATCTCTACTGCTCTCGGTCAACTTAATGGCACTGTTCCTAGCGCGGTGATTCGGATTTCTGACAGCGGTTCTGGAATTTCGGAATCTATGAGACAACGCATATTTGACCCTTTTTTCACGACTAAGCCGGTGGGAAAAGGTACTGGGTTGGGACTCTCAATTAGTTACCAAATTGTGGTTGAGAAACACGGCGGCGTTTTAGAATGCAATTCGGAATTGGGGAAAGGTACTGAGTTTGCGATCGAGATTCCGCTCCGACAGCAGTCATTAGTCGTCAGTCGTTAGTCGTTAGTCATCATCCATCTTGCTTCATTAAAGGAGAGTCATAGGAAGTTGAACTTTTTTTTAGGTGAAGCAAGACCCAATCTTTTACTGCACTAATATACCATACTATTGAGATGAAAATTGGCAACTTTTAAAAAGTTTTCATGTCTTCATAACAAAGAAAACTAAAGCCGTCAAGCGAAGGAGGAGGCTCTAAACGCTAATCTTTTGTAGTTCTTGTTGGAGAGTATTCTTGACACGATCGTACTCAGCCTCGATTTGAGCCAATAGGGGTGAGGCTCGATCGAGTTCACCAGAGGTACTCATCACTTCTAACGTGCCACAAAGCTGGGCCAGATGGGGCGCGCTTAGGTTCGCGCTACTGCCTTTGAGGGTATGAGCCGCTCGGTTTAGGGCTTGAGTATCCGCTTGGGCGATCGCTAATTTCATAGCTTGCAGCAACTTTACGGCTTCCTCAAAGTAGCAGTTCGCCAGCAAGCTCAAAATCTTGGTTGAATCTCGATCGATGCTGCTGCAAAAGGCTTCCAGTTCTGTGAGATTAACCGCTGGCACATCAATTTCTGGCTGGTAGCTATCTGATTCCTCCTTTTGGGCCTGCTGCTGTTCCGGGTTGGCTTGACACTGACTCAGCGCTTGAATCAGAGCCTCTACTCGAATCGGTTTACTGATATAGTCATTCATGCCAGCATCAAGACAAAGCTGGCGATCGCCCTGCATGGCATTCGCCGTCATGGCAATAATCCAGGGACGAGCATCAGCAGGCCACTCGTCACTAATACGGCGGCTGGCTTCTAGTCCATCCATCTCTGGCATTTGTACATCCATCAGCACCACATCATAAGGCTGGCGATGCAGGGCTTCCAAGACTTCTAATCCATTGGCGGCAATATCGGCCCGGTATCCCAAACGCTCTAACAGCAGCAGTGCCACCTTCTGATTCACCAGATGATCCTCTGCTAACAGAATTCGCAGTGGGAGTCTCTGGGCTAGTTTAATATCATCCTGAACAGATATAGAAAGCTGTTGTTGAACTTTTTTCGGTTGAGCTTGTAGCACATGGATCAGTATTTGATAGAGCTGGGATTGTTTGATGGGTTTGGTTAAACAAGCCGCAAAGTGGGCCGACAGCGCTGAAGCACTTGCTTCGGGTTTGCCTATAGAAGTCAGCAACACGAGGGGTAAACGGTGGCACTTAGGATGCTGGTGGATGGCTGAGGCGAGTGTGAGGCCGTCCATTTGTGGCATTTGCATATCTAAAATAGCGACATCAAACGTTTCTCCATTCTCAAGCCAGTTGAGCGCTTCCACCGCCGATTGGGCAGCGCGAATCTGCATCCCCCAAGTCTGGGCTTGCAACGTCAGAATTTGTCGGTTAGTGGGCAGATCGTCCACGATTAATAAACGCTTGCCAGATAGTTCTGGTAACATTTCCATCGGTTCGGATAACTCAGTAGCAAGAGAGGATGCCACAATCGTGAAGTAGAAGGTGGAACCCATTGCGGCTCGATGAGGCTTAGCGGGTTGCCATTTTGGTGAAGGGGTTCCTCCGACGTAGCCGGAGCTCTCAACCCACATCATGCCGTTCATCATTTCACTCAGTCGCTTACTGATCGCCAGACCTAAACCCGTCCCGCCATACTGCCGAGTCGTCGAAGCATCTACTTGACTAAAAGACTTGAACAGTCGATCGAGGCGGTTGGCTGGAATGCCAATACCTGTGTCTTGAATGGCAAACTGGATTTCATACAAGCTTTCTGGCAAGTTCCCCGGCCCAGAAATCGTTTTGTCAGAATCAACTAAAGAGGCTTGCACCGAAATGGTAACTTCCCCAGTTTCGGTAAACTTAATCGCATTGTTGAGCAAGTTAACTAGAATCTGACGGAGACGGGTGACATCACCCAAAATCAAATTAGGAGTCTGAGGGTGGATCAGGTAGCCCAACTCAATCCCCTTCTCATCTGCTTTAACTGCAAGTTGGTCGATCGCACCTTCTATGCAATCTCTCAAGCTGAAGGGGTGCATTTCTAGCTCTAGTTTGCCCGACTCAATTTTGGAGAAGTCCAGGATGTCGTTGATGATGCTCAGGAGGGTATCTCCACTATTGCGAATCGTCTCGATAAAGTCTCGCTGTTGAGCCTTGAGTTCTGTATCCAGCAGCAGTCCCGTCATCCCAATAACCGCATTCATCGGAGTGCGGATTTCATGGCTCATCATCGCCAGAAACTCACTTTTGGCTCGGCTCGCTGCTTCTGCTTCCTGTCTAGTTTGCTCTAAAGCAAAGTTTTTCAGAGTTAATTCTTCTCGCTGTCGAGTTTCTTGCTCTAGTAATTTGGCTTGAGCTAAGGCAATTCCTACTTGAGCCGCCACTGATTCTAGCAACTCGACTCGATCGGCAGTCCAATCACGGTAGCGATCGCACTGGTGCAGACAAATGGCACCATTCGGTTCTCCTTGATAAGAAGTACGGATTGCTAATTTGGATTTCAAGTTGAGGCTGTGACAAATTGACTCAGCACAGGTGAGCAGTGATTCGCAATAGACATCCGGGGAGGCGATCGCTTCATCCCCAGCCATCAACTGTTTTGTATATGCAGGACAGACCGTCAGAATGTCATGCTCCCCGCTGGGGGCAGATCCGGGTGCTAGATACTCTGCAACAACAGGAAACTGAGGCTGCGGATTGTCGAGGTATGTGCGAATTAAGCAGCGACTGACGCCAAAAGCTTGCCCAATTTGAACAGCCGCCGTTTCAAATATCTGCTGAGCATTGAGGCTTTGACGAATTTCTTGGGTAATTTGCTTCAGCAGTAGGGCTTTTTGCAACTGTCGCTGCAGTGCTTCTTCTGCCTGCTTGCGATCGGTAATATCCTTCATGAAGCAGTGATGCCCCACAAAGACATTTTGCTCGTCGTAAGCAGAGACCATCACCAGTTGTTTGTAGAAGCTGGAGCCATTTTTTCGCATCCCTCTAGCTTCCACTTCTACTCTGCCATCTCTCAACATCTGCTGATAAGCAGCCACCATTTTCTCAATATCTTCAGGATGAACCGTTCTTTGCCACTCCATCCCTAGCATTTCCTCCGGCTGATAGCCGCTGAGGGTAGCATAAGTGCCGTTAACGAAGATATAGCGTCCTTGAGTATCGAGTCGAGAAATGCCTGCCACGGCATTTTCTAGCGCCGCACTCATTTGTTGCAGTTCCGCTTCGGCTCGTTTGCGAGAGCTAATTTCAATCAGAATGCAACCCACCGCTACAGGCTGGTCTGTATCCTTGAAAATGGGGAAGTGAGAAGCTAACCAGTAGCGCTTGATATTCGTTTGGCTTGCTACCTTTCCACTCACTTCCAAGTTGATGGAAGGTTGTGCAGTCGTTAAAACCTCTTGTAACAGTGCATTCATGCCAGGAGCAAGTTCCCCCAAAATATCATCGGTGGTCTTGCCTAAATGAGCCTCCACGGACTGACCATTGATTGCAGCCAGTGCCTCATTGATTTGTAAAAATCGAAACTGTCGATCGTGAATGCAAAGCCCTACTCCTGCCAGGGAAGCTCCTTTAAAGAAAGCATTCAATAATTGCTCTCTGGCTTGAATTTCCTGCTCTAACTTTTTGCGGTTGGTAATATCGCTCTGAGAACCAGTCATACGGACAACTCTGCCCGCTTCATCCGAAAGCGCCTGACCTCGAGCCAAAATCCATTTGTAGCTCCCATCCTTGCAAAGCACTCGATGTTCTGTAATATAAAAGGGAGTTTGGCGCTGAAAGTGATCTTGAATTGCTTGCATCACCCATCCGATATCATCTGGATGAATTCGCTTACTCCATTCATCTAAGTGATTCGGGATTTCATGCTCCTGATAGCCCAACATCTCTTTCCAGCGAGCCGACAAGAATACTTCATTGGTGTTGACGTTCCAATCCCATACCCCATCGTTACTGCCGCGCAGGGCGAGTTGCCACCGTTGTTCGCTAGCTTGCAAGGCTGCTTCTGCTTGATGCCGTTCGATTTCACTACCAATCCACTGAGCCATCAGTTTCAGTAATTCCACATGGGCAGATTTAAACCTCTGTGCACGGGGAGATTTACTAGAAAAGCTAAGGGTACTGTAGACTTGGCCTGCAACTAAAACTCGTGTCCCAATATAAGCTTCCATGCCAAGGGTACGATCGGCAGGATGGCAACGCGATTTTGAGGTGCCTGTATGTTGGATGGTTAGGGGTTCATCTGTGTCCAAAGTTTCACAGCACAAAGTTTGGTTAATATCAAAGACATCACCTGGTTTCAAGACTCGATCGGGCGATCGCGCCACCATCACCTCATAGCGATTATCTTGCACGCGAGCCAAGATGCCACATTCAAGCCCAAACGTCTGACATCCCATGTCAATCAACGCTTGGATGCGCTGCTCAAAATTGAGATTTTGGGTAGCAGTCACTTCATATAAAGCTCGTATTGCCGCCTCTCTTGTTCTTAGTTCAGCTTCGGCTTGTTTACGTCTCTTAATTTCAGCTTTCAGAGATCGATTGATTATGGATAATTTGTGCGTTCGTTCTTGAACCCGCTGTTCTAATGTAGCGTTGGCGTGTTTAATCTCCCTAAACTTTTGATTGAGCGCGATCGCCATCAATTGAAAATTTCTAGCAAGGTCATTGATTTCAGTAACAGAACTATGTTTCCATTCAAAGGTTTCTTCTGAAAGCTTGTTGGGTAAGTCAGTAGTCGCAAGAGCTAAAAAGGATAACGGCTTTACCAGTCGTTCGCTAACCACCGTTGCCAACAAAAATGCCAACATTGTGATGACGAGAAGAATAATCAGATCTATCCTGTAGCGATTTTGTAAATTTTCTACATAGGGAGCTGCTGGAATTTCTAAGCGTAATCTCCAGTTCAGCTCAGGGGTAATCGTAAATTCCTGTATGTATAGAGAGTTTTTCCAACGGATCATCGGATAGTTGCCCTTGCTAGGAACCCACTGCTGCAAGGTTCCCTCTAAGGTGCGAGTGCTGCCATTTTTTGACTGCTGAACAGCGTCCAAAAGCTTTGGATCGGATTGATTACTCCCAATGACTAGGTTGTTTTGATCTAGCAATGTAATGCGTAGTTGCTGACTGTTTTTCTGGAAAATGTATAGAGATTGGATCTTGCTCAATGCTAATGAAGCGCGGATCAAACCAAGGAAATTACCTTGAAGTTGCAGGGGAACGTTCAACCCTACATGAGGTTCGTCAATTAATAAATCTGTGTGGATAGGAGTCATCCAAGGTTTCAACCGCTTTTGAGCCAGGGTCATTAGAGATTTATGTTCGGTGCTTTGTTCGATCAACTGCCGATGGGTTTGATTTAAAGGAGAAGAGGCAGCTAAAACTCTTCCAGATGAATCGGCCACATAAATGTTGTCGAAATCTGGAAACCACTGCTCGATCTGGCTAATGTCTTGTTGCAGTTGCTTGGATGATTGAATTGCTCGATCGGCAGTAGTGGATTCAGGACTGACTAATTTTTCAGCTAATGTATTCAAAGCTAATAGATGTCGCTGATACCATCTAGATACATCGCTACTGAGATTTTTCCCGTTTGTTTGTAACTCTGTTTGCACATTCGTCTGAATTTGAGCGACCCAGTATCTACCATCAATAACTAATAGGAGCAGTCCTGGAATAAATACAAAAGCAACCAACAGATGAAAAATAGTTTGTTTTAATGAGAGGGCATGGCTATTCTTTGAACTACCAACCTGTTTGTCAACGGGTGCATAAACAATGATAAAGCTGGCAACTAAGGCATTAAAAATGCCGTTGACTGCTTGTTTGCACGTAACTAGCAGGACTTGAGCCGCATCCATGTGGAGCATTTGACCGTAGAAAAGCCAAACGAGAGGCATTCCAATTAAGAACCAGTAAAGCCCATCAAATAAAAGGAGGTTCGGATGTTTGCGCTTGCAAAAAACACCTACAAACAGAGCCTCTATTACCAAAATAATTGTGGCGTATGGATGATTCCAAAGGATATAAGTATAGCTGCCTGCTATGAGACTGGTCAAACCTCCCCAGCCCCAGCCGAAGTAGTAAGCAATAATCAGTATTGCAATACTGCCAAAGAGGAAATCAACCCCAAAGAAAAGAGGCCAACTGAAATAGTTACCCAGAAAACCCGCACCAGTGAGAAGGGCGATCGTACCTAACCATCTTTTATGACGCATTGAGCTAGCCCCTCCCGTAAACTTCTATAATTGCTAGTTGCTGAATATGACCTGATTTTGATAAGAAAAGCGTCGTAGAGCAGCTCTGATTCTCTACATGAAAATTTCTATGAAGTTCGTACAACGCATTATTCATGGTTTTAATCAGCAATCAAGGCTTGCTCGTTCACGACTCGATCTCTCGCTCAACTTTTAATAAGGAATCATTCCCAATCACGATCGGTCTAGTTGTTATTCTTCTGCTTTAAGGGTAGAATTCATTAAATGTATTAATTTTGGTACAAAAAGTATTGCGACCTTGGTCTTTGGCTTGATAAAGTGCTGCATCGGCAGCAGTAATTAAATTTTCTGGCAGGCTCTCTTGGGTAGGAATCATACTGGTAATACCAAAGCTGAGCGTAATGCAATGATGCGGAGAACTCTTATGGACTATTGCTAAAGCTTGGATGCCAGCCTGCATTTGCTTAACGATGTGGACAGCTCCCTCAAGCTCTGTGTCGGATAAAATCACTACAAATTCTTCACCTCCATAACGTGCTACTAAATCTCCCGCTCGATTAATACTGGTATTGAGAGCTGCGGCAACTTGCTGTAAACATACATCCCCTGCTTGATGTCCATAAGTATCGTTGTAATGCTTGAAGAAATCGATATCACACAAAATCAGTGACAAAGGAGTTTGCTGCCTGGTCATGCGTCGCCACTCCTCCTCTAGCTGTTGGTCAAACTGACGGCGATTGGCAATCTGAGTCAAACCGTCAATTGACGCTAGGTATTTTAATTGTCGATTGGCGGCTTCTAGCTGCTTGTAAAGTATGGTTTGTTGCTGTTGCAGGTGGAATTGCTGAATCAAGCGTCGCACTCTCTGTCCCAGAACGGCCCAGTGAATCGGCTTAGTGATATAGTCAGCGGCTCCCGCTGCAAACGCTCGATCGACAGATTCTTTGTCGTCTAAGCTGGTAATCATC
The DNA here is from genome assembly GCF_036704885.1 of Microcoleus sp. F4-D5. Lineage (NCBI taxonomy): Bacteria > Bacillati > Cyanobacteriota > Cyanophyceae > Oscillatoriales > Microcoleaceae > Microcoleus > Microcoleus sp. F4-D5. The sequence continues at coordinate 14,254 of NZ_JAUBSX010000049.1, forward strand.
AAAATAGGTGGGCGATCGCTCTCAGGCACTTCAGATAATTTTTGACAACAAGCAAAACCATCCATAGTGGGCATCACTGCATCTAGCAGGATCAGGTCTGGATCTGCTTCCTCATAAGCTGCTAGCCCTGTCAACCCATCACTAGCTTCCGCCACTCGGTATTTTTCCTTCTGTAAATACAGTCGAAGTTGCAAACGCATCAAGGGATCGTCATCCACAATGAGAATTAGAGAGGGCTGTTCGCTAGATGCGGTAGTCGATATGGCTGACTGTTCTAATGATTGATACATATGTCATCGTGCATGGTGTATCTTAAATTTCTGCCAACATTTTAGGCTGACATATTTTAAGATTAGGATGCCAAAGTAAACATTTGGTAAATATGTCATAAATGATACACATTACGCTGACATATTTTAAGATTTAGGATGCAAAAGTAAAGATTTGGTAAATATGTCATAAATGATACACAAGCTGAGCTTCCGCAACCAAATCCGACGCACCGTCGGGTTTCTTTAACCAACACCCACACTCTGCTTAAAGTTTCTCGCTTGTTTCAGCAAGAGTCTTCGCGATCATCGGTTCAACCTGCTCACATATAGTACCTCCTTTCTCACTTCGGGACAAGAGAAGATTAGACAGCAACCAAATCTGTAGCTACTGGCCGATAAAAAAATCCGAAAATCCTCGATCGAAGAGTTGATCAACCATTTTTTAAGCGTTATAAAACTCCTCATAGCATCTAAGATATGACGAGTTTGGGTTGGCTTTTTTTCGGATAGAGAAACTCGGGTAACTCGCGCTAATTTTTGTAGGTATCTAATTATTTTTGGGTGCGTAAAACATTTTTGACAACGCCGAGCGAGCTTTGACAAACGATCGCAGCAGAAGTGGCGATCGGATGAAGCTGGAAACCTCAAAAACAGCAAAAGCCACTGATTAGGTATCTCAACAGTACATGGGCTAATAAAAAAATGTCATCCTCAATTGTATCTGTAAATTTGGCTTTGCTGAATGCAGATATGAATTCAAGATTTCCCAATAGCTATAAGCCTGATTGAGGGTAAGTTTTGTAATTTTAGAGAAAAGTTTAAGCATACCGTAAACCAGCAATACCGATTATTTAATTCTAGATTTATTAGGGTTTAATTAGACTTTGGGTAGAAGTGTTGTAAATTTTTTATGGGCGACGAGGAGGGTGCAAATCTATCTATTATATGAATGATTTTCGGATTATTTTTAAGGAAGAGAGTAGTTATAGATTTAGTTGCTGCCTAGCTTTATACAGTCGCCGAAGTGACAAAAGATGGCTCATACCAAGTCCGGCTTTAACACCCGCTTTGATTCTTGAGTCGGCGAAGACGGACGAAAGTGTGTGTAGGAGCGGTTTCAACCGCCTAGTCTTATGGAGGGGGTTTATAACCCGGACTTGATATCAGTCACGATTCGACTCGCTAGGGTGTTAGGGTGCGCGCGGAACAACTCGTAGCTGCAAATCGGCTTTGCGGAGGGCTGCTGCTGCAAACGAGAACTCGATCGCGCCGATCGTTCCTTAACATGGTAGATTCAACGATCGGAGAGATGTTTTTCAAAGTAAAGAACTACCCGCTTGCAGTCGATCGACCGATACGCCATGCCAGATTCCGAATTCTCAGATGATTTAAAATGGACGGCTGAAGCCAAGGCTAAGCTAAAAAATATTCCCTATTTTGTCCGGGGACAAGCTCGCGTCCGCATCGAGCAGTTGGCCCGCGAAGCCGAAACCGAAGTTGTCACCGTTGACTTAGTTGAGCAAGCTCGCATCGAGTTTGGGCAATGAAGGATCGAAATGTACGCTAAAGCTTTAGACTATAAATTGCGTTGTAAGGACAAGGAATTAAAGAAATAGTGCGCAAAATAGTTATAGCTGGCAACTGGAAAATGTACAAAACTAGGGCAGAATCCCTAGAGTTTCTTCAAAGATTCATGTCTGGCCTGACGGAAACCCCAGAGGAACGGGAAGTCGTGCTTTGCGTTCCCTTCACTTCCTTGGCTGTCCTGTCGAAAAATTTGCACGGCAGCCGGATCAGACTCGGTGCTCAGAATGTTCACTGGCAAGAGTCGGGAGCTTTTACTGGGGAAATTTCCGGGCCAATGCTGAGTGAACTTGGTGTCCTTTACGTCATTATCGGCCACAGCGAGCGACGCCAATATTTTGGGGAAACTGACGAAACCGTAAATTTGAGGCTGAAAGCTGCTCAGAAATACGGTTTAATTCCGATTCTGTGCGTTGGGGAAACCAAGCAGCAGCGAGATGCAGGCGAAACTGAAGCTCACATTTTTTCTCAGTTGGCAAAAGATTTAGTTGATGTTGACCAAGAAAAGTTAGTCATTGCTTACGAGCCGATTTGGGCGATCGGCACTGGCGATACTTGCGAAAGTAAGGAAGCTAACCGAGTTATTGGTTTGATTCGCAGTAAATTGACTAATCCGGGCGTGCCAATTCAGTACGGCGGCTCTGTTAAACCGGAGAATATTGATGAAGTTATGGCGATGCCTGAGATTGACGGGGTTCTGGTAGGCGGTGCTAGTTTGGAAGCTACGAGCTTCTCACGCATTGTTAATTATCAGTAAGTTGTGATAATAGTCTCTCCCTGAAGTTCTGATGTCAAGGACCGATAATCTGTACCAGTTGCCCGAAAATCTACCATTACCAGTGGATGATGGGGCAACAAATCATCTTTTGGGTTTGCAACTTCCTTCAATTCCCCTGATGTCAACGGCGGGAATTTTTGTTGACTTGGGAAGCATTTCTGGCAAGACTATTGTGTACTGCTATCCACGCACTGGCAAACCTGATGCAGACCTCCCGAAAGGTTGGAATGAAATTCCCGGAGCCAGAGGCTGCACGCCCCAGTAAGAGTGCATTTCGAGACCATTACCAAGAGCTACAAGCACTTGGTGCAGGGTGTTTTGGCTTGAGTACGCAAACTACCGAATATCAACAAGAAGCCGTTAGGCGGCTTCACCTTCCATTTAATTTGTTGAGCGATGTAGAATTAGCTTTCACGAAATGTTTGCAGTTGCCAACTTTTGAGGTTGAGTCGATGACTTTGATTAAAAGACTAACATTGATTGTTGAAAACGGGCGAATAGAAAAAGTGTTCTATCCTGTATTTCCACCTGAACACAATGCCGAAGAAGTAATTGACTGGCTTTCACATCACCCCCAGACAAATGACAGCTAAAAGCGGAACAATTACAATTAGAAATAAAGCTTTCGAGTGGGGAAAACGCACTTATTTAATGGGCGTTTTGAACGTTACCCCTGACAGTTTTAGCGACGGCGGAGATTTCTATGCCAGAGAATCTGCTCTAGCGCAAGCGGAAAACATGGTAAAATCGGGGGTAGATATTATTGATATTGGCGGTCAATCTACTCGACCCGGTGCAGCGGAAATATCCTTTTCAGAAGAGATCGATCGCGTTATACCTCTGGTACAAATACTGCGGCAAAAAGCCGATATTTTTGGCTCAGTTCCTATTTCGGTCGATACTACCAGAGCGCAGGTTGCGAAAGCTGCGGTAGAGGCGGGAGCTGATATAATTAACGATATTTCCGGAGCAACTTTTGACTCGAAAATGCTGTCAACCGTTGCTAAGTTAAAAGTGCCAATAATTTTGATGCACATTCGGGGAACTCCCCAGACGATGCAAAAACTCACAGATTATAGCGATTTAATGGGGGAAATTGGGGAATTTTTAGAGAGTAGAATTGCGGCGGCAGTTGCTGCGGGGATTGACAAATCTCAAATAATTATCGACCCCGGTATAGGTTTTGCCAAGACTTACAATCAAAACTTAGAAATTCTGCGAGAGTTGCCAAAGTTCGGTGTTTTAAACTGTCCGATTTTAGTCGGAGTCTCGCGAAAAAGCTTCATCGGTCACATTTTGAATCAGCCAGAAGCCAAACAAAGAATTTGGGGGACAGCGGCGGCTTGTACAGGTGCGATCGCAAATTTAGCAGATATCTTGCGAGTTCACGATGTCAGAGAAATGCACGATGTTTGTCTGGTTGCCGACGCTATCTTCAGAAATCAATCTTGAGTCGTTGATTGTTCGATTTGTTGGAGTTCTCCGCCCTGAGGCTGCTGGTCTATATCAGGCATAGAATCCATCAAATTGTTAAGAGCTTCTGACATATTTTTCGGGTCCATAAACAGAATTTTGGCATTGTCGCTCTCGCCGAGTTTTTGTTGAGCCTCTAAGTATTTTTCGGTTACTAAGTAATTCAAAACTTGCTTGCTATTGGGATGAGAGTCTAAAGCTTCAACTAAGAGCCTCATGTACTCCTTAGTGCCGATCGCCTTATTGACCATTGCTTGCCACTCGCTCTTAGTGGCGCGCTCCAATTCCATAGCTTCTTGCACCCTTTTCGGAGGTGTAATGCTTTGAATTTCTACGCGAATTACTTTGACACCCCAAGTTTCAGTAGCTTCGTCCAACTTCTTGAGTAACTTTTTATTCATGTCATCTCGGGAACCCAAGATGTCTTGCATTGGCAATCGACCAATTTCAGCGCGAAACGTCGTTAAAACTAAGTTGGCGATCGCATTTTCAATTTGATCGATTCCATAATAAGCTTTCTGTAAATTCACAACCCGCCAATACACAACGGCATCGACTTCTAGAGCCACATTATCTCCCGTGATTGCTGACTGAGGTTTAATGTCTAAAACTCTTTCACGGCTTGTGTCCACGCAGACGACTTTTTCGACCAGGGGACTGATAAAGTGGAATCCTGGCTTGAGGGTACGCTTGTATTGACCCAAACGTTCCACTAAAGCTTCGTCGCCACCGCTGACTATTTTGACGCTGGAGTTAACAGCGTAGCCGAGGATGAGCGCAAAGAGCATGGTAAGAATAGACTGCCCCATTTCTATTTTCCTGCTAAGGTTGACTGAGAATCGATCGGAATTCTACTCTAATTTAACTCAAACTCGGCCACACAGTGCTAAAATATCTCGACTGTTAATAACTAACTATTTCATCTGGTGGGCCCCGATCTGCTCCGACTATTACGGCGCTAGTGAAACCCAGGATATCAACAACACGTTTCCACAAAAGACATGAAAAACGATCGAGAGTTTCGCTTGTTCAAACCTTTGAGGTGGATCGCCCCAAGCATTTTGGTGGGTGCAGGAATGTGGAATGCCGCAGCGGCCCAACCTGCAGGGGCTGAACCAATCGCCCTGCAACTGGAGCAAAACTTGCAGTCGCAGAACTTGCAGCCACCGCGCCGGGGGCCTGCCGTTCGGGAAGTTATGTCCTACGAAATGAAGGGAGACGAACTCAGGATTTGCAAGCAGCAAGGCAACTCCGAGAAAAAATGCGAAGTTGTAGGTAAAGGCTACACGCTGGGTTTGAGAACTGCCAACGACCTTTACGGTCAAGGAAATACTGTCAATGCCGAAACTTTGTACCGACAACTAATCGCTCGCTATCCCAAACAAGCCGATGCTTATTACAAGTTGGGAACTATGCTGTCGGGGCAAGGTAAAATGAGCGATGCGATCGTTCTATTCCAAAAAGCAATTGAAGTCAACCCGCAGCACGCCAAAGCTCACAACGATTTAGGCGTGGCGATGGCAAGTCAGGGGCAGTTGCCCGAGGCAATTGTTCAGTGGAGACAAGCCGTTAAAATTAACGATCGATATCCCGATGCTTTAAACAATTTAGGAGTCGGTTTGTACCAGCAAGGAGACAAGGAAAACCAAGCGGAGGCGGTAGCCAGCCTCAAAAAAGCTAAGGAGTTATTTATCAAGCAAGGTAGAACTCAAGCTGCTAACAGAGTAGATAAAATTTTGGAGGAAATTAATTCGCAGTCGAGCGAGTCGTAAACTCAAGCGCCGATCGCACATTGAAAGAAAAAACATCTTTGGCGATCGGCGTCAATCAGGGTTCAGCAGCGGTTAAATACCCCCAAAAACGAGCATTTAAATCATTTCCTTCAAAACTTGTAAAATCAAATCTCCATCCACCCGATCGCTCACAGCGGCCTCACCCAAGCGCACGGGCAGCACAAACCGCACCTTGCCATCCTGCACCTTTTTATCGAGTTGCAAAGTATGCAAAATTTCCTCAACATCCACACCCGCAGGTAATTTGGCAGGTAAACCCGCTTTTTCAATCAAAGCAGACTGGCGGCGATCGCACTCAGCATCCCACATTCCCAACTCCACAGCCAAGCGGCTGGCCGCAGCCATGCCGATAGCCACTCCTTCCCCGTGATTGATTGCCTTGTAATTGGTCAAACTTTCCACAGCATGACCGATGGTGTGCCCGTAATTCAAAATCGCCCGCAAACCCGATTCCTTCTCGTCTTTGCTGACCACCTCAGCCTTAGCTTGGCAAGACCTACTCAAAATTTCTGCCAACAAATCCGCCTTCACATAGCGCATTTGATCCAAACGCTTGCACTTCTCCAACTTCCCGAAAAGTTCAGCATCCCAAATTACCCCGTACTTGATGACTTCCGCCATCGCCGAACGAAACTCTCTCGCCGGCAGAGTTTTGAGTACATCCGGGTCAATTAACACCAAACGCGGCTGGTGAAAAGCCCCGATTAAATTCTTCCCTAAAGGATGATTTACCCCCGTTTTGCCGCCAATAGAAGCATCAACCATCGCCAGCAGCGAAGTCGGCACTTGCACGACATTAATTCCCCGCAGCCAAGTCGCCGCAGCAAAACCCGTCATATCGCCCACCACCCCGCCGCCCAAAGCCACCATTGTCGAGGAACGTTCTAAACGGTTTGCCAAAGCCGCACCGTAAATTTTCTGCACCGAATTTAAAGTTTTGTACTGTTCTCCCGGTGGTAAAATGCAGCTACTGACTTCCAGACCGGCCGATTCGAGGGCTGCTGTTGCTCTTTCGCCGTACTGCCGAAAAATCGACTGATTCGACACCAGCAGCACTTTTTTGCCCAAACTTAGATCGCCCATCAGACTTCCGAGTTCGTCTAAGCCGCCCGATCGCACGCAAATATTGTAAGATTGTGAGCCCAAGTCAACTTTAATTATCGATTGCATATTTATCTAATTTAGATATTAGATTTTAGATTATAGTTCTTATAGGTCTTTTTATTGATTGTTTTGGAGAAACTGCAATGACTCTTAGCGGAGCAATAACTTATTTTGGGATTTTTGGCGGCATGATCGGCTTGGCGACAGTGCTGATGTTTGGTCTGCGGGCTGTCAAACTCATCTAATTCGCCTGCTTTGTGACTTGGAACTCAGAGATTGAAACCTCTGGTAAAAGTATTAATCGTGCGAAGTCTTTGCGCCCCAAAAATCTCTGATTAAACTTGGAGATTTGGCGCGCAAATGCTTCGGTCGATCGAACCTGAAAGTTAAATTAGCTTAATTAGAGTCTTAGCTGACTCACAACTCCTTGACGAACATTAATTAATCTAATCCCGAAGATCCTTCTTGGCACACAGCAACAGACCCGAAAAATTTTGTAAACTAAAACGAAAGTAAGGCTGGAAGTTGTTGCAAATCAAAAGAGTAAGACTCCGACAGTCAAATATGTTACTAAATTTACCTAAACCTATTCGTTGCAACAAGTTATAGGTAAAAATTATCATCCTGGCATCTGAATTAATTGGAATATCCAACTATAGTTTGCCATAAAGCGATCGCTCAAATTAAATAACAACAAAGCGACGCTATCAGGAAGTCAAACCAGAGCAGGTACGGGGATTATTCCCCAGTTTATCCATCCTCAGCCACTCTCGGGTAAGTTCTGTTTAAATATCTGCACCTACTTACACAAGGTCACAATTATTGCGAAGCGGGCGTTTTAACAAGCGCTCTGATAATATGTGACAAGTAATTAGCTACGATCGAGCTTGTTTAGCAATTTATCTCAAACAAGGAAATACTGCTACTTGGGCAGCCAAAATAACTTAAGATTAGCTTAACAAATTATGAATGCGATCGCCAACTTACCAGATTATCAAATCACAGAGCAATTATACACAGGTACGCGCACCCTTGTCTATCGAGGAATCCGTACCAGTGACCAACAACCCGTCGCCATCAAATTACTGCGAAATGAATACCCCAACTTTAACGAAATCGTTCAATTTCGCAACCAATATACTATTGCCAAAAATCTCGAATTTCCCAGTATTATCAAGCCATTAACCCTAGAACAATATCGAAATAGCTATGCCTTAGTCATGGAAGACTTTGGTGGAATTTCCCTATCTGACTATCTCCAAACAGCCACGGATGAAAAGCCCCAATATCAATATTTACCTTTAGGTGAATTTCTTCAGATATCTATTAAAATAACAGAAATTTTGCACTACTTATACCAAAATAGAGTCATACACAAAGACATAAAACCCGCTAATATTCTGATCCAACCCGCAACAAAAGAAATCAAATTAATTGATTTTAGTATTGCTTCTCTCCTACCAAGAGAAACCCTAGAGATTCAGAATACTAATCATTTAGAAGGCACATTAGCCTATCTTTCTCCCGAACAAACTGGTCGAATGAATCGAGGCATAGACTATAGAAGTGACTTTTATTCTCTGGGAATTACATTTTATGAATTATTGACGGGAACCTTGCCATTTAGATCGGAAGATGCAATCGAATTGGTACATTGTCACCTGGCGAAACAGCCAATACCCATCCATCAAATTAATTCAGGAATTCCCCTAGCTTTGTCAGAAATTGTCACTAAGCTGATCGCAAAAAATGCCGAAAATCGTTATCAGAGTGCCTTGGGAATTAAGCACGATTTAGAAATCTGTCTAGCTCAACTACAAACTACAGGCACAATAGAACCTTTTGAAATAGGCAAGCGAGATATCAGCGATCGCTTCCTAATTCCCGAAAAACTCTACGGAAGAGAAGCCGAAGTCAATCAACTATTAAATTCCTTCGATCGCGTCGCCAATGGCACAACAGAAATGATGCTAGTAGCGGGTTTTTCAGGCATTGGGAAAACCGCAGTGGTAAATGAAGTGCATAAACCCATTGTCCGGCAACGCGGCTATTTTATTAAAGGGAAATATGACCAATTTCAACGGAATATTCCCTTTTCAGCATTCGTACAAGCTTTTTGCGATTTAATCGGGCAACTATTATCAGAATCAGAAAAGCAATTGCAAACATGGAAAACCAATATTCTCGCAGCAGTGGGAGAAAACGGGCAAGTATTAATTGATGTAATTCCTGAGTTAGAAAACATCATCGGTAAACAGCCACCAGCCATAGAATTATCAGGAACAGCAGCCCAAAATCGCTTTAATTTATTATTTCAAAAATTTGTCAAAGTTTTTAGCAGTAAAGAACATCCCTTGGTGATGTTTTTAGATGACTGGCAATGGGCTGATTCTGCATCATTGAGTTTGCTCTCATTATTGAGGCAACAAGATACAGGATATCTATTGATATTAGGTGCTTATCGAGATAATGAAGTGTCACCAGTACATCCATTTATCTTAACCGTAGATGAACTGCTCAAAACTGGGGCAACGGTAAATACGATTACATTACCACCATTAAGAGAATCGGATATTAATCAATTGGTAGCAGATACGCTAAATTGCGAACTATCTCTTGCCCTGCCTTTGACAAAATTAGTTTATCAAAAAACCAAGGGCAATCCTTTCTTTGCAACTCAGTTCCTCAAAGCTTTACACGATGACAAGTTAATTACCTTTAATTGGGATATCCAGCATTGGCAGTGCGATATTTCCCAAATCAACGCCTTGGCAATTACTGATGATGTCGTTGAATTCATGGCATTACAATTGCAGAAATTACCAATTCCAACTCAGGATGTCTTAAAGTTGGCTGCTTGTAGTGGGGCGCAGTTCGATTTGCATACTTTGGCAATAGTTTCAGAACAATCGGAAACAGAGGCAGCCACTGTGTTATGGAGAGCATTGCAGGAGGGTTTGATTTTACCGATTAGTAATGTTTATAAGTTTTATCAGCTTGAAGGAAATAATAACTTCAGCCGAGAAAATAAAAATGCTAATAAACAAAATGCTAGATACAGATTTTTGCACGATCGCGTTCAACAAGCTGCCTATTCTCTGATTCCAAAAAACAAAAAACAGGCAACTCATCTCAAAATTGGTCAACTTCTCCAACAAAACTTATCAGAGATAGAAAAGGAAGAAAATCTATTTGATATTGTCGGGCATTTGAATGTAGGAAGTGGGTTAATTACTCAAGCTGAAGAACGAGAAGCCTTAGCCAGACTAAACTTAGCAGCCGGACAGAAAGCCAGAAATTCTACAGCCTATTCAGCCGCCAGAAGTTTTGTGCAAATAGGGATAGAGTTGCTAACCCCAGACTGTTGGCAAACTCAGTATGAATTAACCCTCAATCTGTATGTAGCGGCGGCAGAAACTGCCTACTTGAATGCCGATTTTGATGGTATGGAAAAAATGGTAGATCTGGTTTTGCGATCGGCCAAAACAATACTCGATAAAGTCAAAATATTTGAGATTCAAATTCACGCACTGACAACTCAGAGTCAGATGTTAGAAGCGATCACTATCGGCACAAATGCCCTAGCACAATTGGGCATTGAACTCCCCTGTGAAACTGACGAAGCCTTGACACGCATTACACTGCAAAACCTTGCCAGTCAAATGGAGGGTAAACAGATTCAGGAACTGGTTAACCTTCCTGTAATGAGCGATCCTCGGACAATGGCGGCCATGCAACTGTTAGGCATCTTGTTTCCAGCTATTTTTATGGGAAATCCTGCCTTGCAGCCTCTGCTTTGCGCCACAATGGTCAGTCTATCACTCGAATTTGGCAATGCACCCGCATCAACAATCGGGTATGTGGGTTATGGCATTGTGCTGTCTGATTTTTTTGGAGAAGTAGAACAAGGTTATCGCTTTGGGCGAGTAGCACTGAGCTTATTCAATCAGTTGAATTGGCGGGAATTTAAATGTATGACTTTAAATTGGTTTAGCTCTTTTATCCACCATCGCAAAGAAGCACTGAGGGGAACAATTCCAATGGAGAAAGAAGCCTACTTGGTCGGCATGGAAACAGGTGATTTTCTAAATGCTGGCTTTAGCTTCAGTTGCTATTTATATAATAATTTTTTCTCAGGAGTAGAGATTGATGTTTGGGAAGCAGAAATAGAAAATTACTGTGTTGCCTTAGAGGCTGTCAAGCAATATTCTCCTCTGGTTTACGTGAGGATGACACAACAGACGGTGCAGAACTTGAGGGAAATTGTCAATCAACCGGATTTGTTAATCGGTCAGGCTTATGATGAAACCGTGATGTTTCCTCAACACCATCAGGATAGTGAGTTTACTGCGCTCGCTGTTGCCAGTAACTACAAACTAATGCTTGCCTATCTTTTTGGCAACTACACCAACGCCCTAGACTACATTCCCCAAGCTAAGGCATATTTGATGGTAGCGACTGCAATGATTCACACTCCTGTTTTGCATTTTTATGCCGGGTTAACCTACTGGGCCGTATTTTCTACGCAGTCAGAGATTGATAGAGCTAACACTCTTGAGGAGGTAGAAACCCATCAAACTACACTGGCGAAATGGGCGCACCATGCTCCCATGAATTACCAACATAAAGTTAACTTAGTAGAGGCCGAAAAATGCCGAGTTTTAGGCAAGAATTATGAAGCCGGAGATTTGTACGATCGCGCAATTGCCGGAGCCAAAAAAAACCAATATATCCAAGAAGAAGCGTTAGCTAATGAACTAGCAGCTAAATTTTATCTGGGCTGGGGCAAAGAAAAATTTGCTTCTGGATATATGCAGGAAGCATACTACTGTTACACCCGATGGGGTGCGAAGGCGAAAGTTGCTTATTTAGAACAACACTATCCCCAACTACTAGGAGCTATTCTCCAACCGACTAAACGAGCTATCATATCTGAGGGAACAATCTCTCCAACGCTGGTGAGAAGCTTAAGTAGCACCAGTAACAGCAACAGCCAGAATTTATGGTTGGATTTTCCGGCGGTGATGAAAGCAGCACAAGCTATTTCTCAAGAAATTGAATTAGAGAAACTGTTAGCCACTTTGATGCAAATTGCGATCGCCCATGCGGGAGCGCAAACTGGAATTTTAGTGATTCATCAAGAGGAAAAATGGTTAGTAGTGGCGAAAGCTAATCAAAACCATATAGAAAACTGGCAAATTCCTCTAGTTGAATGTCAAGAATTACCCCAAAGTTTGATTTATTCTGTAACCAGAAGTCAAAAAATGGCGGTTTTTGATAACTTGAGTGCTGATGCTAAATTTGCAGGCGATCGCTATATCATCACCCAGCAGCCTAAATCAGCTTTATGTATTCCGATTAGCAAACAGGGAAAATTGATCGCGATTTTGTATTTAGAAAATAATTTAACAGTTGGAGCGTTTACAAGCGATCGCATCGAAACCCTCCAAATTCTTAGTGCTCAAGCTGCTATATCTATTGAAAACGCCCGTTTGTACGAACAAGTAGAGAACTACTCTCAAACCTTGGAAGCGGAAGTAGAGCGACAAACAGAAGAGCTAAGCCAAAAAGCTTTTGATTTAGAGCAAACATTGAAAAATTTACAACAAACCCAATCGCAACTAATTCAGAGTGAAAAAATGTCAGCCCTCGGTCAACTCGTAGCGGGGATAGCACACGAAATTAACAATCCAATTACTTTTATTCATAGTAATTTTCAACCTACAGAAAAGTATGTTCAAGATTTGCTGATGTTGCTGGAGCTTTATCAGCAAGAATATCCTGAAAAAAAATTAGTAATTCAAGCAAAAATTGAGGAAATTGAGCTGGAATTCATCGGAGAAGATTTATGTAAAATTCTGCAATCAATGAAAGCAGGTAGCGAACGGATAAAGCAAATTGTCCTGAGTTTGCGTAATTTTTCGCGCTTAGACGAAGCAGACATGAAAGCGGTAGATTTACACGCCGGAATTGAAAGCACTTTACTAATTTTACAAAACCGCTTCCAAGAAAGTGATAATCAACCCAAGGTACAACTGATTAAAGAGTATGGCAACCTTCCTCGTGTCACCTGTTATGCGAGTGAGATGAATCAAGTATTTTTCAGCATTATTAGTAATGCTCTTGATGCTCTAAAACAAGTTAGTAAAACTAATAAACATCCTTTGATTAAGATTCAGACTGAAGTCAGAGAAAAAGAGTGGGTAAGAATTGCGATCGCTGATAATGGTAGCGGGATTCCTACCGATATTCAAAAACGCATATTCGAGCCATTTTTTACAACTAAACCTGTGGGTAGCGGTACAGGTTTGGGTTTATCTGTAAGCTATGCTATTATCAAAAAACATGGGGGTAAATTAACCTGTGATTCGACCGTCAGCAGCGGGACAATTTTTGTAATTGAGATTCCTATAAAGTAATTGGTATAACTTGGGTCAGATATAGACTCAAATATTGATGACAAGATGAAACTAGAATTAGCTTAAAAATGGACGGGGGATTTTGGTAATTGGGAAACGGACGATCGCATTGGGGACACCGAGTGGTAAACAAATGGTGAGTATCCAGCAATTCCAATTGTTCCTCTCACCTCCACAATCAAAAAATCTGGGCGAGAGTTCGTCGATCGCAAAAATCGCGATTAGATATTCAAAACGCCTAGATTAATGCCGTACTTACCGCCGCCGTTTCTTCACCTGTTGGTACGGATAGCAGTCAATAACACAATCTCTCATGTAACTCCCTTTGGAATCAGAGTCCATCAGTTCTAAATAGACATTATTCGGCACTTCAGAATATAGATAGGTTTTGCCACTATTGAAAACAACCTCCAGAGTAGAAGTTGTTTCGTCATAACCCACAGCTTTTATCATGCTGGATTCGACTGGTTGTAGTTTCATGATTTCCCGATAAGTAAGGCTAGCTGAAAAAAACAGGATACCCAAATCCCCGACTTTTTAAAGAAGTCAGGACTCTAAAGCCCGATCGCACCTGAATTTCCCCTAAAATAACTTCTACTCCCTCAATCCAAAATCTAAAATCTAAAATCGAAATGACTCATTCCACCGATATCGTCACCCTCGGCCGCTGGATGGCAGCAGATTTCAGCAACCAAGCCCAAGCCTTTGAAAACCCGCCATTCTTCGCCCACATCCGCGTCTGCATGAGACCTTTGCCCGTCGAACTTTTGGATGGGCTCAGCTTGTACTTAGAACAAGCCTACGATATCGAACTCCACGTACCGTACCGAGTCCGAGTTTTGAAATTAGTGCCGGTGGGCGATCGAATCGACATCGAAAATTATGCCATAGAAAACGAAGAACAATTCTACGGCGCTTCCCGCGACCCGCAACGGCTGCAAGAAATCACAAAACCACAACTGACACTGCTTCCCGGCTGCACCTTTATTACGCAGTGGACGGGCAACAGCTTCAAAGGGTTTGTCGAACCAGGAAAAGGCTGTGCCGTGGTCAGAAACGGCAAAAAAACCTATCTAGACAGCGAATTCGAGATAGACCAAGACAAATTTATCAGCCACGATCGCGGGCGTGACCCAGAAACCGACGCCCACGTCTGGGGAGCACTCGCCGGGCCTTTTGAATTCACCCGCCGGGCCAGTTTCGCCGACGAAATTCAGGTTTAATGAAAAAAAACTGATTCCCTCCTGGCCGAACACGCTTGATTAAAGGTTCAGAATGCACCATTACCTGGTACATTAACCCAGTATTGGCAAGCAAGATTCACCGTTGATTTATGAAAGTCCTGGTTATTGGTGGCGATGGCTATTGCGGTTGGGCAACCGCACTCTACCTTTCCAACAAGGGTTACGAAGTTGGCATCCTCGACAGCTTTGTGCGGCGGCACTGGGATCTGGAACTGTGCAGCGACACCCTCACTCCCATTGCACCGATTCAGCAACGACTCCAGCGATGGCAAGATTTAACGGGCAAGTCGATCGACTTGTTCGTCGGTGACATCACCAACTACGATTTTCTCAGCAAAAGCATGAGAAAATTTGCACCAGAGGCGATCGTCCATTTCGGCGAACAGCGTTCGGCACCTTTCTCAATGATCGATCGCGAACACGCAGTCCTCACCCAAGTCAATAACGTCGTCGGGACACTCAACCTGCTGTACGCCATCCGCGAAGACTTCCCCGACTGTCACCTAGTGAAATTGGGGACAATGGGCGAATACGGCACGCCGAATATTGACATTGAAGAAGGCTACATTACGATCGAACACAACGGGCGCAAGGATACACTACCCTATCCCAAACAACCAGGCAGTTTCTACCACCTGTCAAAAGTCCACGACTCCCACAACATCCATTTTGCTTGCAAAATCTGGGGTTTAAGAGCCACCGACTTAAATCAGGGCGTAGTCTACGGCGTGCTCACAGATGAAACCGGCATGGACGAACTGTTGATCAACCGTTTGGACTACGACGGAGTATTCGGTACGGCATTGAACAGATTTTGCATCCAAGCTGCGATCGGTCATCCTCTGACGGTTTACGGCACTGGCGGACAAACCCGCAGCTTCTTAGACATTCGGGATACCGTGCGGTGCGTGGAATTGGCGATCGCCAACCCCGCCGAAGCCGGACAATTCCGCGTCTTCAACCAATTCACCGAACAATTCAGCGTCGGCGACTTAGCCTCCTTGGTGCAAAAAGCAGGCATGGCAATGGGATTAAAAGTAGAAATCAACAACATCGAAAATCCCAGAGTCGAGAAAGAAGAACATTATTTCAATGCCAAAAACACCAATTTGCTAGATCTCGGTTTGCAACCGCACTATCTCTCAGATTCCCTGCTCGATTCTCTGCTGAATTTTGCTACAAAATATCAGCACCGTGTGGATAAAAACCAGATTTTGCCGAAGGTTTCTTGGAAGTAAGTTCTGGTATCTGTTTGCGGGGTAAGAGATTTTTTAACGAACCGCTTTCGGCGCGTTAGGCGAAGCCGCGCTTAAGCGCTAGGGCGCGAAGAAAGAGAAAAGAAGGGAAGAGAGGGGAAATGTTTGCAAGTTCTGCATGGATTTGGCTGTAGATTACTTTTTTCATATCTATCCTTTTTTATCTTTTGCTCTGTGTTCTCTGCGTCCTCTGCGCTGAATTGAAAAATTGCATTAGGTTTTTACTGCTGACTTTTTGGGAATCAAGCCGTGAAAAGTCGAATTCTCATTCTGTTGCTTTTGGTGGTTCTGGCGGGATTTTCAGCTAGTGCAGTCT
Organism: Microcoleus sp. F4-D5; assembly: GCF_036704885.1. Taxonomy (NCBI): domain Bacteria; kingdom Bacillati; phylum Cyanobacteriota; class Cyanophyceae; order Oscillatoriales; family Microcoleaceae; genus Microcoleus; species Microcoleus sp. F4-D5. Next base: position 30,493 of record NZ_JAUBSX010000049.1, read on the forward strand.
GTGCTTATTCTTTAATACCGGAATGGGCTGGACTGACGGCGAGCAATCAAAACTACCGCGCCTGTTAGCGAATCGCCTGCTGCTGGGGAAAGGGAAATCTTAGTTGCTAAAACTGCACAGGAAATTCACAGAATTAATTGCTTTGCCGAAGGTGTGGGATTGCTTTTAGGTGGGATAATTGTATCGATTGGAATTTACGGAGTTTGTATGTTGCCCCCCAGAAACATCAGGAGAGTAATTAGTTGTGGTGAAGCTGGTAACAGAACCATACTTAAACCAGGCAAGTAAATGGCCGAAAACAGGTGGTCACATTCTGGCACAATTTGATGAACATACGGTCGTAGTGTACCAAGCCTACCGTCCGGCGATCGGTCATTTTGCAGCCAAAAATGGTTATTTCGGGGGGGAATTCAGCCTGAATCGTATGAGTTGGATTAAGCCAAACTTTCTATGGATGATGTATCGATCGGCATGGGGTACTTCATCGGGTCAAGAAGTAATTCTTGCTATTTGGCTAAAGCGCTCGGCGTGGGACGAAATTTTAGCATCTGCTGTCCATTCTAATTTCGTTCCAGCAGTGTATGGAAGCGAAAAAGAATGGCAACAAGCTGTTAAAAATTCGGCTGTACGGCTGCAATGGGACCCGGATCATCACCCAAATGGATCGAAAATGGATCGGCGGGCAATTCAACTCGGTTTGCGCGGCAGTGTTTTAGCTAGTTACGCGCGAGAATGGATTGTTAAAATCGAGGATATTTCGCAATTCGTGCAGCAACAGCGTCAATATAACGGAGGCGATCGCACGCAATTACTGACTCCTTGTGAGACAGTGTATCCTGTCATCGACCCCGACATCTTCCAGAGTCTAGGATTATCGGCTCCCTAAGTAACTTATTTTTATGAAAATTGCTCTTTTCACTGAAACATTTCTGCCGAAAATAGACGGCATTGTGACGCGCCTGATTCACACTGTAGATCACTTGCAGCGCGCGGGCGAACAAGTTCTGATATTTTCTCCAGATTACGGGATTAAAGAATACAAAGGCGCCCGAGTTTACGGTGTGGAGGGTTTGCCTTTGCCGATGTACCCGGAATTAAAAATGGCACTTCCTTCTCCGGCTGTCGGTCGCCAATTAGAGCAGTTTAAACCGGATATTATTCATGTTGTCAATCCCGCTATTTTGGGATTGGGCGGTATATATTACGGGAAAAAGTTCAATATTCCGATTTTGGCTTCTTACCACACGCATTTGCCCAAATACTTGCACCACTACGGTTTTGGAGTCCTCGAACCTTTATTGTGGGAACTGCTCAAAGGAGCTCACAACCAAGCAGAATTGAATCTGTGCACTTCAACAGCGATGGTGGAAGAACTCAGAAACCACGGGATCGATCGGGTAGATTTGTGGCAGCGCGGTGTAGATACGGAAATGTTTGTCCCGGAATTGGCAAGTCGAGAAATGCGATCGCGCCTTTCGGAAAATAACCCAGACAGCCCCCTGCTGCTGTATGTCGGCCGCCTCGGTGCAGAAAAAGAAATCGAACGCATCAAACCAGTCCTCGCAGCCATTCCCGACGCCCGCCTCGCCCTAGTTGGAGACGGCCCGCACCGGCAAAATCTCGAACAATATTTTGCCGGCACCCCCACTAATTTTGTCGGCTACCTCAAGGGGCAAGAACTCGCAACAGCTTACGCATCGGCTGACGCCTTCATTTTTCCCTCCCGCACCGAAACCCTGGGCTTAGTCCTCCTAGAAGCAATGGCTGCGGGGACGCCCGTAGTGGCGGCGCGCAGCGGCGGAATTCCCGATATCGTCACTGACGGCGTTAACGGATATTTATTTGACCCAGCCGATGAAGGAGGATCTGTGACCGCCACTCAGCGTCTGTTTGCGAATCCCGAAGAACGGGAAACCCTGCGCCAAAACGCTCGCAAAGAAGCCGAACGCTGGGGTTGGGCCGCCGCCGCCGCACAACTGCAGCGCTACTATCAATCGGTGGTATTTGCCCAGTCCATGCCCAGAGCGGCCTAAATGCTATAAGCTAAGCTGTCGTGCCTTTAAACAGCACCGACAGCTTATGCCATTTGAGATTTGATATTTGAGATTAAAAAATTGCTAATGACTGATGAACTAAGGGTTTGGAGCTTGTTTAGAGTTGCATTTTTTTTGAAACGTGTATTAGCTTTGCGGTTCGATCGTCAGTTTGTAGCGAGAACCGATTTTATCAAAGACCGATCGAAATTTTTAGGTAGTTAGATCACTGTACCTATCCTGCTGCTGCGTTTAGCATTAAACTATGAGTATCTTTGTAGGAATTTCTCGCGCGCGGCGGTTCTAGAGCGCTATTCACCAGACCGCATACGGTCGCCGAATACGCTAACACAGTCATACCGCGCAGCAGCCGAGCACAAAGCGTCAAATTCACCTTGCCCTGCTCGATCGAACCAAAGCCTGGATGGAAGCTAATTTTTAGGCTGGCAGTGTTCCGAACTCCTGTTCAGCTTTAATTGACGAACCCTCATCAGTATTGAGGTTGTAAAAAAAAAGATCGATCGAGCATACATAACAAGCAAACTGAAGTTGCGTGCCCCACTTTTGAACTCGCGATTCATCAAAGCGACAAGCGAGTTCCGGCTTGAAAAGCAAACAACTTCAAGAGTTCGCACCGCCGCAGAATCTAGCGCCGATCGACCTGCGGGTCACTCTACCCCTCTGAGAAAGCAGTTAATCATGACATTCTCCAATGCTGGTAGCGTTCTGGCTACACTGACTCAAGTCAATTTTATGGGGGCATTGACCTCCCGTGTTAAGAGCCTGCCAGTTCCTGAATTAGTGTGCCTGCTCGACTTTATCACGGCTGAATTTCAGCAATTTATCCGGGCGATGGACCTGATTAACAATGAAGCACTCGAAACTCTCTTAGAGCAACTGTTAGATGCCTTCACTGTCAAAATTGGTCAAATTCTGCAAGCAGACCGGACAACAATTTTTTTGGTTGACTCCAGCAAAAATCAACTTTGGCACAAAACACTCGATTTGCTCACGGGCGAAGATGTAGAAATTCGCTTGCCGATGGATGCAGGCATTTTAGGTTACGTAGCAACTACCGGAAAATCGATCAATGTCGCCTCGGCTCGCACCCACGAGCATTTTAATTCTGAAGTAGACGAACCACCGGGCTACGAGATCGAGACCATCCTCTGTATGCCGATTTTTAGCAGCAAGAGCCAACACGAACCCGTAGCGGTGGTCAGACTGTTGAATAAAGCTGGCAATGTCCCTTTTAGCGAGGAAGACGAACAACAGTTTCAGGCTTTTGCTGATTCGATCGGGATTATTCTCGAAAGCTGTCAGTCTTTCTACGTCGTAGCCCGCAACCAGCGAGGGGTTGCAGCGCTTCTGAGAGCCACCACAACTTTGGGTCAAAGTCTTGACTTGGAAACAACTTTGCGCGCTGTCATGGATCAAGCTCGCGACTTGATGCAGGCCGATCGCAGCACGCTATTTTTGTTAAATCGGGAAACCAACGAACTCTGGACAAAAGTCGCTAAGGCCGACGGCAAAACGATCGTCGAAGTCCGCATTCCTGCGAATAAGGGAATTGCAGGCTACGTGGCTTCGACCGGTCAACCTTTAAATATTACAGATGCTTACGACGATCCCCGCTTTGACCCATCTACAGACCAGCAAACCGGATACCGCACTCGGACTGTCTTGTGCATGCCGGTGCACAATGCTAAAGGTGAGCTGATCGGGGTAACTCAGCTAATTAATAAGAACCAAGGCACTTTCACTACTTCCGACGAAGAGTTTTTGCGAGCGTTTAATTCCCAAGCGGGAATGGCGCTGCAAAATTCTCAACTGTTTCAGAATGTGATGGTGGAAAAGCAGTATCAGAAAGATATGCTGCAAAGTCTTTCTGATGCAGTAATTTCTACGGATTTGAAGGGCCGAGTTGTGACGATCAACGAAGCAGCACTAGAATTGTTGGGCTGTCCGGTAAATCAAGCTAAAAGCAAACAGAATCTCCAGATTTGGGAAGATAAACTGGTGAATCGCTATGTTTGGGAAGTTGTGCCGATCGACAATTTGCAATTTCGACTGGAAGACAGTCTCAAAAATGCTGCCAGACATTACGTTCCCGAACAAAGTTTAACTTTGGGATTGTTGGTGGAAAAAACGTTTGGTTCTGCAGCAACAGAAACTGAAGCAGGAGACACTGAAGAAGAAAGTTATATTTTGGCTGTACCCGATCGCACGGATCCAAATTTATATTACGCTTGGGGCGAAAACCGCGCGTGGAGTGAGGAATTAGCCCTGGCAGAATTAGCTAATGCCCAATCTCTATTTGCGCTGCGAAATTCTGCCCTGTATCACCCTTATTGTCCGCTGCCAATCAATAAATCTCGAATTAAAGTAATTGAACGCAGTTTGAATTTGACTGTCAACCCGCTGCTCAATCCTGAAGGCGGCGTGCGCGGCGGTTTAGTTGTACTCGAAGACATCAGCCGCGAAAAGCGGATGAAAAATACCATGTACCGCTACATGACTCCTGGAGTCGTAGATAAAGTAATGGCTTTGGGTGAAGGCGCGCTCATGGTGGGCGAACGCAAAGAAGTAACTATTTTATTTTCCGACATTCGCGGCTACACCACCCTGACCGAAAATCTAGGAGCGTCGGAGGTGGTATCCCTGCTGAACAAGTATTTTGAGACGATGGTGGAGGCAGTTTTCCACTACGAAGGTACTTTAGACAAGTTTATTGGCGATGCTTTAATGGCCGTATTCGGCGCCCCGCTGCCGCTGAATCCTCCCGAAATTCACGCTTGGATGGCAGTTCAGTCGGCTTTAGATATGCGCCGGCGTTTGAAAGAGTTTAATGATTCTCGCCCCGGCGAAAATCAGTTTCGCTTCGGAATAGGGATTAGTTCCGGAGAGGTGGTTTCGGGAAACATTGGTTCCGAAAAGCGGATGGATTACACGGTAATCGGGGATGCGGTGAATTTGAGCTCGCGATTGGAACAGCTTACAAAGGAGTACTGCTGCGATATCATTTTGAGCGAATTTACATACAGTTTGTGCAAGGAACGGATTTGGGTGCGAGAGTTGGACAAGGTGCGGGTTAAAGGCAAAAATCAGCCGGTGGGAATTTACGAGTTGCTGCAAAATAGTGCCGATCCTATCGACGGGGAAACCCTTCGGTTTTTGGAACTTTACAGCAATGGTCGGGATGCTTATATTGCTAGAAATTTTCACAAAGCTATTAGTTGTTTTGAGGAGGCTTTAGTTATGCGACCGAGCGATCGACCTGTGGAAGTTCACATCGAGCGATCCCTCAGCTATTTGCAAGTACCCCCGCCAGACGATTGGGACGGCGTGCATACAATGACAATAAAATAGGAAATTATATCACGGCAGAGTCTTCAAATGTAAAAAGATTGGATAAAATTTTGAGATCTTCCTTATGACAGAGTTAATAAGTGGAAAAATGTGAAAACATAAATTGATGCAAGATTAAAGTTAGTATTTATTTCCAGCCACATAAATGAATTATTTATCTGTTCCGAATGCCACAAAAGCCGATCGCATTCTGGTGGTAGACGACGCACCCGATAATGTTTTGTTGGTACAGACAATTCTGGAAGAAGAAGGTTATGAAATTAGCACGGCCGATAACGGCTTTTCGGCCTTGAGCGAAATTGACAAATCAGCCCCGGATTTGGTGCTGCTAGACGTAATGATGCCGGGAATGGACGGTTACGAAGTCACCCAGCGAATGCGACAAAATAAGGAATTGCCCTTTATCCCAATTTTGCTGATTACAGCTCACGACAGTGCTAGCGTAGTCCAGGGACTTGACATGGGAGCAGACGATTTCATCCGCAAACCAGTTGAAATGGACGAACTGCTGGCGAGGGTGCGATCGCTCCTGCGGCTCAAACACAGCGTAGACGAACGCAATTCGATCGCCCTCCAGCGCGAAGATTTTGTCTCCCGACTCGCTCACGACTTGCGGACACCCCTCGTAGCAGCCGATCGAATGCTAACTTTAATGCAGCAAGGAGCTTTGGGAGAAATTTCCATTCCCATGCGCGACGCTTTCGGCACGATGGTTCGCAGCAACCAAAACCTGATCGCCATGGTAAATATGCTGCTGGAAGTTTACCGCTACGAAGCAGGCCGCAAATCCTTAAGTTTCGCTCCGGTGGACTTGCGCCAGCTTATTACCGAGGTAGCTGAAGAACTAGCTCCCCTAGCCGATGCTAAAAATTTGTCCCTGAATTTAGACTTGACAGAAAGTGCAGAAAGTGCTCCGATTGCGAAGTATCCGGGCGATCGTCTGGAGCTGCACCGCTTGTTGACAAATTTAATCGGAAATGCGATTAAATTCACTGACAGCGGCTCAATAGATGTCCGCTTAAAAGCTGCAAATTCACCTGCTTATACAAGCTTCAAAAACCAACCGCTGGCATGGGTAATCATCGAGATTCAAGACACCGGCGCAGGCATTTCTTCCACCGAACAAGCAAAGTTATTTGAAAGGTTTGGCCCGGGAACTCACAAGAAATCCGGTACAGGTTTGGGACTACACCTATGCCGCCAAATAGTCGAAGCTCACCGCGGCACGATCCAGGTAAAATCAGAGTTGGGTAAAGGCAGTTTGTTTACTATTCGCTTGCCTTGTTAGCTCGGTATAAATAACTCTAACTTTCGGGTGCGAACTGCCCGCATTACTAAAGATCGACTGTAATTGTCAGGTGCGAAGTGCGTACCTAATCGAATTATGGTTAATTTACCCGATGTCTTATAATTACTTGGCAACCGAATAAATGGCAATATGTCTAACTGTCCAGTGTGCGGTGCTGAATACATAGAAGAAAAAGCAGAGCTTTGCTCGATTTGCGGCTGGGATTTGACTCCCTACCCGCAACGTGCTAAGCCTTCCAAAACTTATTTAAAAAAAGAACAAGTTAGATTGCAGTGGGCAAAACAAATGTGGGAATTGACCCGCAATCAACAAAATTGGTCAGCTAAATTTGATGAGTTGCAGGGGGAATTGCAGCAAGGTGCGATCGCCAGCACGTACATTCAATCTCAGTTAGAATGGGTTTTGTACCGCCTCGAACAACTAAACCCCGAATTGATTGTCAGCACTCTACTGCGGCTGGAAGATAAAATCGCCGCTATACCTGACAAAACTCCGGCTATCTCGGAAGTGGGGATGGACTACCGACAACTGACAAAGCTATTAGAAACTGGAAAATGGCGCAAAGCTGACGAACACACTTGGGAAATCTTGCTGCAAATCGCTGTCAGGGAAGACGAAGGCTGGCTGAGTGCAGCCGATATTGACAGTTTTCCTGCTACAGACCTTCGCACGATCGACCAACTTTGGCAACAATACAGCAGCGGGCGGTTCGGGTTGAGCGTTCAACAGCAGATTTGGGAAACTAGCGGAGGCAATTATACTGAATTTTGCGATCGAGTCGGCTGGCGAGTTCAGGAAAATTGGAAATATTACAGCGAGCTCTCCTTCAGCGAAAATGCTCCCCTCGGACATCTCCCCGTCACCGCATGGAGGCAGCGCGCCTGTTACGGTGCCGGTCAACTCACCGCAGCAGAAAACTTTGCCCGCATCGCTGCGAAACTCGCAACTGGCGATCGGTGATCGTCAAAAAAAAAATCAAAATTGACATTAGCTGCTATAATCAAAACGGTTCACCAACTGGGGCTGTGGCTCAGATGGATAGAGCAAGCGCCTCCTGAAGAATCGGGCACCCTGCGAGGAAACTCTGGGAGTGAATGTGGTCAAATTTGGTGAAACCTAAAGAGTTCGTCGGTTTCTAGGACTCTAAGGCAATACCAAGCCAAGCCTGAGTTCAGCGCGATTAAACAATCGCCTATATTGAAATCAGGAAGGTTTAGAGACTAGACGATCACCACCTAAAAGCTGCAAGCATATGGTGAAGGTATAGTCCGGAGAGTGGGGAAACTCACACAAATCTGAAGCGCTAGGTCGCCGGTTCGAACCCGGCCAGTCCCGTTAAAAATCAAGAAAAATTAAAAGCAGGAGGGGAAAGCTTAAATTTTGCCCCTCTTTTTTGCATATCCGCTAAGGAATTCGCCCAAGGAGGAATACTTGCTTGAAGACGAGGACTTACGCAGAACCTCTATAGAATCCATCTGAAATCTCAAATCTCAAATCTGAAATCTCAAATCACCTGTTTAAGCCCCACCACCAGCGTAGAGTCAATCTAAAATCTAAAATCTAAAATCTAAAATCCTACGATCCCCCGACCCTTTTTTAAATTTTAATTTTTAATTCCTGTTAGTGGGCTATACGTGCGGTATTTTTTGTTATGGTTCCTTTGTGAGTTACATAAAATTTTATAGGTTTAGATGTGGTTAAGAATCAATTCAAACACGCAGCGTTACAAGCCTTTGAAGACTTCACGCAGTTTTTGGTTCCTAGTAGGGCTTTTGATGGCGTGTTGGTTTGGCTATCAGCAGGTTAAGAGCGAATTTCAGAAACCCCAAGCTTTGTTAGTTCTAGGTGGGGCTACGGAGCGAGAGGTGTTTGCCGCCAAATTTGCTCAGGATCATCCTGAATTGCCGATTTGGGTGTCGTCTGGGAGCAATCCCGAGTTCGCGCAATGGGTATTTTCAGAAGCGGGAATAGAGTCCGATCGCCTGCACTTAGACTACAGAGCGGTGGATACAGTAACAAATTTTACCACCCTGGTAGATGAATTGAAAGCTCAAGGGATTGAGAGCGTGTATCTGATCACTTCTGACGATCATATGCGGCGAGCTCAGATTATCGGCGAAATCGTGCTCGGCAGTCGAGGCATTAGCTTTAAGCCTGTGGCAGTTCCGTCTGGGCGAACCCCCGAACCGATGCAAAAAGCTGTTCGCGACGGCGCGAGGGCTATTCTTTGGCTGACAACCGGTTATACGGGTGCTAACTTCACCCAAGCCCGAATTCAATAAACCCAGGGAAGGATTAAGCAAGTTTTAAATTTTTTCCATTCCCTCTGGTTTGAAAATTTGTCTCCGATAGCGATTTTAGGCATCGGGAAGACGCTGACAACCAATGCCTAGCAGAAGAGAATAGAACGAGTAGTTTAAAATTAGTAGATGAACTTCAATAGCTAAAGTTAATGACCGACAAAATTCTGCCGCAAGTTCTAGAGCAAATTTTGAGTGACACCAAAACGCCGGATGGTGTTTTTTCGGCTTTGGTGCCGGCTTTAGGCGAGGTGTTAAATTGCGATCGGGTTTTTCTCTACCTCCGCAATCCTGAAACGCAAATGGGCAGAGTACCTTACTGCTGGCGTCGCAACTCGAACTATCCCGAAGTTTGGGACGCGGAATGGAAAAAAGAACCGGAATCTTTAGGGAAAGAAGACCCTTTGTTTGCAGCAGCTTTGCGAACTGAACCGTCGATTTTTGTTGCGGATGTTGAAACAGCAAATCCTGAAGTAGTCAACAAAAATTTTGAGGCAAAAGAGTTCGGACATCGAGCTTTGATTCACGCTCACCTTTGTGCTGACGGCTTATTGTGGGGGATTTTGCAGCCTTGTATGTTCGATCGCCCCAGAGTTTGGACTGACTTCGACCGCCAAGTTATCGCAGCAGTTACAGAAAAAATCTCGCCTTTAGCTGTCGCTTATGTCACCGCCTCAGCATCAAAAGATGAGCCCTAAAAATCAATAATTTACCTGTAGGCAGCGGGTGGGCAATCAATGAATGTCAACTTAAGACTAAAACCACGTCTATATACGGGTTTTAGTCGAATCTCAATCCCCTTCCCGGCAGACTAAACACCGTTTCCGGTTCCCCCCTGTTTAAGTTAGGGGGGAGGGATGGGCTAATTTGCACACAAAAGTAGGGTACTAAATTTGAGCTGATTGTTCTCACCAATGGTGACTTGTGCATCGCTCTAGGAATAGACTTGGTGCACAATTCTTGTTTAAAAAACGCCCCAATTTTGAATGCCCCGACTGCTGAAAATCCCTTGAGCCCGACTAATATCATCCTCAGTGCCATCTACTACTACCAAATAATCACCGGCTTGCAGGCGATCGGTGTAAATTCTAGCTGTTTCTTCGGGAATTCCCAAGTCAGTCAAGGCCTTCACCACTCCACCGAAAGCCGCAGCCGCAACGCCAGTGCTTGCTACGCCAGCCACCAGTGAGGCGCCCAAAGTCCCCGCTGCAATCATCGGCCCGATTCCGGGAATAGCTAAACTTCCGAGACCCACTAGCACGGTGGCTAAAGAAGCATTTGTCAGAGTTTCTCCTACAACTCCTGATCCTGTGTCTAGATTTTTATCGCCCACCTGAGCGATCGTTTCAGTCTCGCCTACAGCCTCACCTGCATCCCTAGCAACAACCGAAACTTTATCCATTGGAAACCCGGAAGATTTCAATTCTGCCAGAGCTTGCTCGGCATCTTCGCGGTTAGAAAACAATCCCAACGCGCGGGTTTGATTGCTTGTTACCATATTTTTCTTCTTATCCCCTGTAAAATTAAACTCAAATTCAAGTCTAATTATTGCGCTTGTTTTTAATCACTTATATTGATATTTTTCGGTTTTTATCTTCAGCATTCATCTATCTGTAGATATAACCTGAAAAACCGCAACAAAAGTTATCAAATCAGCGACCCAAATCGTGCATGGCATTAATCTCGATCGCACATCTTTGAGTCAGCGCTTCCAACTCCTCGCGATCCGAAGAACCGGGCGCTTCAATTAGCTTGCCAATTCGCACCGTCAGCGGCACCGGACGCGGCAATCCCGAACCTTTCGATGCAATGGCGTGAGTTCCCCACAAACTAACAGGTAACAGCGGCGCTTTTGCCTTAGCAGCTATCAGCGCCGCACCTAATTTCGGTTGAGTAATTCTGCCGTCTGGCGTGCGAGTTCCCTGCAAAAATACACCCGTCGCCCAGCCATTTTCCAAAGAGTTGATAGCGGATCGAATTGCACTGCGATCGGCACTTTCCCGCTTGACTGGATAAGCACCGTAAAGCGTAATTGCCTGCTTCAAAATAGGAACTTTAAATAACTCTTCCTTTGCCATAAATGCGACGGGCCGCCTCATGCAATTAGACAAAATCGGCGGGTCAAAATCGCTGGCGTGATTGCTGACTACTACCAGCGGCCCTTCTGTCGGAACATTTTCTGCACCGTAGATCCGGCCCCGAAAGTACAGGTGCAGCATCGGGCTGACAATTGACCATTTGAATAAATAGTAGAGAAGTAAACTTTCGACTGGTTCGCGACTTTTGCTCACAGAAAACCTGAAATTTTAAATTACATCGAATATTAGCCTATCAGATCGAGTCCGTTTGAGATGATTCGGCGGTTGAAACCGCTTCTTGTCAAACGAAGTCCGGCTGCGCGGACTATATTCTTCAGTCCGCGCAGCCGGACGCAAGCTTGTGTAGCGCCAGAATTTATGCTGGCGAATTCCTGAATGTCAAAACTTTGCAAATGTTCAATTTCCTGCCAGCATAGCTTTCTGTCCTTCCGAAGAAGTCGCGTAGCCCAAGAAATCCTTAACTGCTTGGCTAGGAGGATTTTTGTAGGCGTAGTACAACTGTCGCTTGTAAGGATAGTTACCCGCATCCGGCGTCGCACCGTTAACGGGAACAACGCGCACCGTTTTCTGATTGGCTACTTGAGCAAAAGTCGCATAGCCAATGCCGTTGTTGCCTAAAGCTTGCAGCAGGGGAGTTGTCGCATCTCGATCGAGCTTGGTAATATTTGCCGTCGTGCCAAACTCGCCACCTCCGAGCACTTGTTCTTTAAACGTTTGGTGAGTGCCGCTAACTGCCGGTCTGTTAATTACTTTAATCGGGCCCGCCGGACCGCCGACTTTCGACCAGTCTTGAGCATTTCCCTTGAAGATATCTTGAACTTGAGCGGAAGTTAAACCTCCCTTGAAGGGGTTGTTCGCGCCAACTACAAGGGCGATCGTATCTAGGGCAACAGGCACCGCTGCCAAACCCTGACCTTGTTCTCGATCGGTCAAAGGTCGCGATACCGCTGCAATATCGGCTGTTCCCGCCGCCAAATCCTGAAGTCCTTTTTCAGAACCGTTCGCTTTGGTATCGACTGTAGTGCCGGAAAACTTGCCTTGAAAGCCGTTCTTGAGGTTCTGATTGATTGTCACCATGCTGGTAGAACCGTCAATTCTCACGGCCGTGCCTGCAGGTACGGAAGCTGGAAGTGCAAAAGAACTAGCTGCAACAGGCGAAGTACCGCCGACTACTGGCGCGACTGGAGGTGCGACAGCATTGCCTGCGGGTGTGGGAGTGGGGGTATTATTAGCATCCTGGGAGGCTGGTTTATTGAGAAAAAAGAACCAGCCACCGCCGGCGAGCAAGAGAAATAACAAAATAAAAACTATGGGGGGAGGCCCGCTCTTAGCCATAAAATTCTCCTTAGTTGGGAAGTTCTTTGTTGTTCGAGGCGTCTAACATTTGCAGCCTGCGATTAACTTCATCGTCTAAGCTCATATTTTCTAATTCTGCCTGAAGTCTTTCTTGGGGGTTTTCAGATAGTTCTGCTAAAGCTTGCTGTTTGAGGTGGCGGCCGTGGACGGCGTTTTTGGCTTGCTCAAACTGCGATCGAGCTGAATCGATACTGAGGTCGTTGTTGACTTGGGATATGGCTCGGAGGGCTTCGTTAATCTCTGCCATATCTTTCATATTTTGCATATCGGTTTTGTAGGCTTCCAGCTTCATCCGTTCTCGATTTAGCTTGTCTTTGGAAGCGTTGACGTACTGTTCGGCTTGTTTTACTTGGGATTCTAACTGCGGCAGAATTTGTTCTGTCTGAATTAGTTTGGACATTGCCAAGCGGGCTGCTTCTTCGTTGCCGTTGCGCTTGGCTGTGATGACTTGGCGCTCTACGGCTTGCATTTCCCTAACTTTTTCTTCATATTTCGTTTTGGCGCGCTGGTAGGCTGCAACTTGGGTGGAGACTGCTGCTGCTAGCTTTTGCACTGATTCTTGCATCGATCGCAGTGACTCTTCGGCCACCGCCACCGATACCTGACCGCCTGACTCTACTGGCAGTCCCCACAGCCAGTTCCACGCGCCTACTATGGTTCTGCCTGCCTTGTCGCCCATCAACCAGTAAAGGACTTTTTTCATATAGATACCAGATAAGCTTGGTTTTTACCCCTAGTTTACCAAGAAATTGGGTCTAAAGCCCCGTCCTTACAGGACGGCTTTAATAAAACTGTGAAGATTCGTTAAAGATACAAGCTGGCAAATAAAAGTTTATGTAAAAGTGGTAAACTATTGCAATGATAGTATTAGAGTTTAAATTGAAGGGCAAAGCAGAGCAATATCGAATCATTGACGACATGATTCGGACTGCTCAATTTATCCGAAATAAAACTCTTAGACATTGGATAGACAATCAAGGAATTAAACTCGTAGACCTATACAAACAATGCGCCATCATGGCGAAAGAGTTTGAATGGGCTCTTAAGCTTAATTCTATGGCACGTCAAGCTTCGGCCGAACGTGCCATTTTTGCTATTCAGCGTTTTTTTGCTAATTGCCAAGCAAAAATACCAGGTAAAAAGGGCTATCCGCAATTTAAAAGACATACCCGTTCTGTTGAATACAAAACTTCAGGATGGGCGCTTTCTCCCGACAAAAGATGTCTAACATTCAAAGACGGCTTTGCTGCCGGGAAGTTCAAATTAGTCGGTAGTCGGGATTTGCATTTTTATGCACCCGACGAGATTAAACGAATCAGAGTTATACGCCGTGCCGACGGATACTACGCACAAATTTGCATCAACGTAGAGCGAAAAGAGGAATTTGTTCCGACTGGTAAAGCTATCGGAATCGATGTTGGGTTAAACCACTTCTATACTGACAGCGACGGCGAAACAGTTCCCAATCCCCGTTATCTCAGAAAAAGCGAAAAAGCTTTGAAGAGATTGCAAAAGCGAGTTTCTCAAAAAAAGAAAGGTTCTAAGAACCGAAAAAAAGCAATTAACAAGTTAGGAAGAAAGCACCTAAAGGTCAGCAGGCAGCGTAAAGACTTCGCCGTAAAAACGGCATGGTGCGTAGTGAAATCTAGCGATTTCGTAGCCTATGAAAACCTTCAGGTGCGAAACATGGTCAAAAACCACAAGCTTGCTAAATCAATTAGCGATGCAGCGTGGTCGCAATTTGCTCAATGGTTGGAGTATTTTGGGAAAGTGTACGGCAAAACCGTAATTGCTATTCCACCACAATACACATCCCAGGAGTGTTCAAATTGTGGCAACCCGGTCAAGAAAACCCTATCAACTCGAACCCATATTTGTGGTTGTGGAGCGGTACTAGATCGCGACCATAACGCCGCGAGAAACATTTTGGTAAAGGGTTTCAAGCAAGCAAAAATCAATTTAAATACGGTGGGACACACCGGAATTCACGCTGGGGGACAGACCGATCTCTACTCGCTGGTGGTAGCATCAACGAGCAAATCGACTGGCCGATCCTAGAATCCCCTCGCCTTCAGGCAGGGGAGTGTCAAATCAGGATTTGTCGATCGCCCTGTCAATCGATTTTAGATTTTAGATTTTAGATTTTAGATTTTAGATTTTAGATTTGAACCATTGACCCCACGGATAAATTGGGGGGGCAAGTTTCATCGGATACAGGTTTTTTATTTCTGAGTCCTGAGTCTGCTTTCGGAATGAATCCGGGGGCTTGTATCCTGGATGCTTGATTGTCAGGTCGATCGATATCTACATTTTCGATCGAGATTTTCTAGCTGTCTCGATGGTCTATCCGCAAGTTGCACAACAGCCAATATTCGGATTTGCCTGTTGTGCTATTGATTTTTTGGCACTCTTAGGGCTAATTCACTTTAAAGTTAATAACCTGCAGTTTAATAACAGGCTAAAAATAGATTAAGCCGGTAAATCTGCCAAACTGCTAACATTTACCAGCGCTAAATCGGGACAAGTCCGTTTGATCAAACCCGTGAGAACTTTGCCGGGGCCAATTTCCACTACGCGATCGATTCCTTGTTGCGGCAATTGCAGGGAAATTTCTCGCCACCGCACGCCTTTGGTCATTTGCTGAGTCAACCGCTGCTTTAAAGTGGCTGCGCTGGTAGTGGCTGACGGTTCTGCGTTTGAGAGCACCAGCATTTTAGCATCGGAAAATCTTGCAGACTTTAAGGCTAGTTGAAACTCTGCCGCGACTGATGTCATCAGGGGAGAGTGAAACGCACCGGAAACATTCAATTTAACGGCGCGTTTGACTTTGATTTTGGCAAGCAAATCTTCTACTGCTGCGGGTGTTCCAGAAATCACGACTTGTGCTTCGCTGTTGTCGTTTGCCAGCACTACGTCTCGGCTGTATTGAATTTGCAGTTCTAGTTCCTGCCTGTCGAACCCGATCAAAGCCACCATTTGCCCGCCGGAGGCAGTGTCCATGAGTTCGGCGCGGCGTTTGACTAAGCGCAATCCGGTTTCAAAGTCAAAAACGCCTGCTGCGTAGAGGGCAACGTATTCTCCTAAACTGTGACCGGCAACTACCGCTGGTCGATCGCTTTTTTCTCGCATTAAGTCGGTCAAAATACTTTCTACTACGAACAAGCAAGGCTGAGTGTAGAGAGTCCGAGATAGTTTTGCTTCTTCTTTTTGGCAAACTTCCGGGACCGACCAACCTAAAATTTCTTTAGCTAGCTCAAATTTGGCTTTAGCTGTTGGCAAGTTTAATAAGTCTGCACCCATCCCTATCGCCTGGGAACCTTGTCCGGGAAATACCCATGCTGTTTTAGTCATTTTTCCGGTAATCTGCTAATTGGTGGTTGCTAATTGGTGATTGCAAAAATTTTTTGTTTCCCGCTTCTTTCGTTCGCTGGTTGGTATCCGCTATCTATCGGTTAACGAACTATCTACTCGCGACTCACAATTATAACATAATAATTGCGCTTTTTCCGAACTTTATATTTTTTTTGCTACTTTAATTAAATTAATAGCAGTAACAAAATTTTCAAGCTTCAAGGTGGGGAAAGTCGATCGAAGAATAGAGGATTTTTCTTCTCAGGGCGCGCTTGTCAAGAACTGCTGTCCCGAGGGTGTACGGCTGCGCACCTTGCCCTATGTATGGCGCGTTCAAGGGTTTGTATTTTGCAAGGGTCGCACCCCCGACAATCAGCAGGGCAAGTTTACAGCCGCCCGCCAAATATTACCTTCCCCATTGAAAAATCGCCGCCCCCCAAGTCAAACCAGCACCGAAACCGGCCGCCGCAATCGTATCGCCCGGTTTAACTTTACCCTGACGCACGGCTTCGTCTAAGGCAAGGGGAATTGAAGCCGCTGAGGTATTGCCGTAATTTGCCAAATTGCTCATTACTTTTTCGGGGGGAATCTTGAGCCTTTGGGCAACTGCATCGAGAATCCGCTGATTGGCTTGGTGCAACAGCAGCCAGTCAATTTCTGCGTCGCTGATATTTGCCCGAAACATAGCTTTTTCTATGACTTCCGGGACTTTTTTCACGGCAAAGCGATAAATTTCTTGACCGTTCATTGTGATAGGATGAAATCCGCCAACTCCGACGCTGACCCCCTCAATTAATTCTTTTGACTCGGCTTTGTAAGGCAAATTGAGAGACGCATTTTGCGTGCCGTCGCTGCGAATTTCAAATCCCAAAAAGCGATCGACTTCTGAAGCCTGCAATACCACCGCACCTGCACCGTCTCCAAATAGAATGCAAGTACCCCGATCCGACCAATTCACCCAGCGAGATAAAATATCTGCTCCGATCAGCAAAACATTTTGATAAACCCCTGTCCGAATGAACTGCGAGGCTGTAACTAAACCAAAAATAAAGCCCGAACAAGCTGCTGTCAAATCAAAGGCCACAGCTTTTGTCGCGCCCAACTGATATTGAATTTTACTGGCAGTGCCAAACAAATCGTCAGGACTCGATGTCGCCAAAATAATCAAATCAATGTCAGTCGGCGAAATTCCTGCCATTGCGATCGCAGAGAGCGATGCCTCTGACGCTAAATCGCACAAAGAAATGCTATCGTCCGCCAGCCTGCGGGAGCGAATGCCCGTGCGCGCGCCAATCCACTCGTCAGAAGTTTCTACTATCTGACTCAAACCGTTATTATCCAGCGAAACCTGCGGTGTACAAGAACCGCTACCCGTGACGGCAATGCCGAACCCTGATTGCTGCAACATTCCTCTCCATTTACTCGCTGTTCGACCGAGAAATTAAAAATTAAAAACTACCAATTAAAATTATTTTTTAAACGACTGCAATTACTTTATTTTAAGCAAAACAGTTGGTTTAAGCTGACATTTTTAATTTTACATTTTTAATTTTTAATTCCTACTTACTGCCTCTAATTCACAGCTTCTTGTTCCAGAGCGCTTTGGCGATTGGACGATCTAATTCGCTCCAGCACTTGGTTGTCAATAGCCTCTTTCGCCAAACGAATGGCATTAAAAATCGAGGCAGCTTGAGATGAACCGTGGCTGATAATGCAAACTCCGGCAACGCCCAACAGCAAACCGCCGCCGTGTTCAACGTGGTCTACCCGCTGCTTAAACCCCTTGAGGCTTTCTTGCAGGAGGGGAGCGCTAATTTGATTTTTGAGTCCGGCTGCCAATTCTTCCTTCAGCACTTGCACCACAACTTCGCCCACCGCTTCGGCAAACTTCAACAACACGTTACCGACAAACCCGTCGCAGACAATCACGTCGAAGTTCCCCGACAGCACGTCGCGGCCTTCGGCATTGCCCACAAAAGGAATGTTCGGGTTGTCCACCAATAACTGGTGAGTTCGCACGGCTGCGTCGTTGCCTTTAGAAGGTTCTTCGCCAATGTTGAGCAGGCCGATTTTAGGTTCGGTGACGCCGAGCACGCACTGGCTGTAAATAGTTCCCATAAGAGCGAACTGCTCCAAAAATTTGGGGCGGCAGTCCACATTAGCGCCGACATCGAGAATGAGTACAGAGCCGCCCGGTACCATTGTCGGCAAAACCGCACCGATCGCAGGGCGATCGATTCCGGGGAGCCGGCCCAACCTGAGCAGGGCAGCAGCCATTGCCGCGCCGGAGTGACCGGCGGACACCACAGCATCAGCTTGCTGCTGCTTTACCAAGTTCATCGCTACGTTAATCGAAGCGTTGGGCTTGCGTTTGAGGGCACTCAAAGGTTCTTCGTGCATTTCCACCGCTCCTTCAGAAGGAACGATTTCTAGCTGACCTGTAGAGACGCGGCCGATCGCGTCTTGTTGCCGGAGCGAGTCTTCTATTTGCTGCGGGTCGCCCACGAGCAAAATCTCTACGCCTAATTCTTCTTGTGCCTTAAGCGCTCCAGCTACAACTTCGGCGGGGGCATGATCCCCACCCATAGCGTCTATTGCAATTCTTGCGCGTGTCGATCCCATTGACCAATGTTTGAGAAACATTAAAAATTCTACCAGGAAGTCAGGAGCGTGAATCCAGAAGTCTGAATAAAGAACTAAAATCCGCTCGCGCCCGATCGGAGAATTCTCATTTCCGACTACTCTGATAGAGCTTGTTTTGTCACTACTTTACTATTTTTGACTGCCAATTGAAAAAATCAATGCAATAGTTTACATGACTTTAGGAGTAAAAAATGCTGGATTTATTTAGCTCGGGAATCTTATCTCTGTGGCTGGACATGGCTGGGGTAGGCAGTGCCGCGCCGAATGCTGCGTCAGTGCTAGCTTGGCGGGGAGGGATACCCGGGTTAGTGGTGGCCGAAGATTTGGCTTTTGGGGGAATAGATGCGGCAAATCCAGACTTGCCTGCAGAAGCGACGGTGCGGGAATATTTAAAAGATTTGAAGGACAAGAACCTGATTGACGGGAATCAGGGAATTTGGGTGCAAGCGGGAACGGTGCCGCTGGTAAGTCAGCAGGGGACAGTGCTGATGCCTGGGGCTTCGCTGACTAAGATTGCAACTTCTCTGGCGTCGCTGGAAACTTGGGGCCCGGATTATCAGTTTGAAACGCGGTTCCGGGGAACCGGGCCGATTAGGAATGGGGTGTTGCAGGGAGATTTGGTAGTCAGCGGCGGGGGCGATCCGCTGTTTGTGTGGGAGGAGGCGATCGCGGTGGGCAATGCTCTCAATCAAATGGGTATCGATCGCGTGGCGGGCAATTTGGTGGTGACCGGCAATTTCCGCATGAATTATCAGTCCGATCCTTTGGTTGCGGGGGAAATACTCCGGCAAGCTCTTGAGGGTCGCAGTTGGTCGCAGGACGTGGTGGCAATGTATTCTAAGATGGCTCCGGGAACTAGAAAGCCACAAGTAACGGTGGCCGGCAGCGTCATTGCTGAGAAATTTGCGACTTCGGGGCATTTGCTGCTGAAACGCCGATCGCTCCCTTTAGCCGAAATTCTCAAGCAGATGAACGTCCACAGCGACAATGAAATAGCTCAAATCCTCGCCGACAATTTGGGCGGGGCACAAATAGTGCAGCAGCAAGCGACTTGGGCAGCAGGGGTGCCGGCGGCGGAACTTCAATTGGTTAACGGTTCGGGATTGGGAGTGGAAAATCAGATGTCTCCGAGGGCGGCTTGTGGGATGATGCAGGCGATCGCGCGCAACCTTCAGACTACTGGGCTGACGATTGCTGACTTGTTTCCGGTGTCCGGGCGCGATAAAGGAACTTTGGAACACCGACACATTCCGCGATCGGCTGTGGTGAAAACGGGTACTTTGGACAGCGTGATTGCTTTGGCTGGAGCCATACCCACGCACGATCGGGGTTTAGTGTGGTTTGCAATTATTAATCGCGGCACCGATTGGGACTCTTTGAGAGCGCAGCAAGATATATTTTTGCAAAAATTGGTGCTGCAGTGGGGAACAGCATCGATTTTGCCACTAGCAATTACACCGCACATTGACGGCGCCAGACCTGCCTTGGGGGCAGCAAATCGCAGCGATATTTTGGTCGGAGGTTAAGAAATAGGGGTTGAGTTGGGGTTCGGGGAAGGAGCACTGACAAAATAGCTTAGAATTGGAACAAGACTATTGTGCAAGAAGATGATCAAACTGCGATTAAAGAGATACGGGAAAAAACGCGAGACCAGCTACCGGATTGTAGCGATGAACAGTTCTACCCGCCGCGACGGCCGTCCCCTAGAAGAGCTCGGCTATTACAACCCCAGAAATAACGAAACCAGGCTGGATGTTCCAGCGATTGTCAAGCGCCTGCAAGAAGGCGCTCAGCCAACTGACACCGTGCGTGACATCCTGAGAAAAGCCCATGTATTTGAACAAGTCGGAGCCGGAGCCAACGTTGAATCCAGCACAGCAACAGTCAGCTAGTCCCAACTACGCTGGACTGGTTAAGTTTTTAATTGGGCCTTTTTTAGAGACCCCAGGCTCTTTGCGGGTTGATTGCGAACTTCACCCCCGCCAATCGCGGGTCTGGGTTAGGCTTGCTTTTGAAGATCCGGACAAAGGCCGGGTTTACGGTAGGGGCGGACGCAACATTCAGGCAATTAGAACTACGCTAGAAGCGGTGGCGCAGACGGCGGGTCAGTCCCTCTACTTAGATATATACGATGGTGAAGCCGGCGATCGCGGATCTGGCCCGCCCAGGGGCGATCGCGATCGCCCGGATCGCGATCGCCCGGATCGCGGCTCGCGGGAGCCGCGGGGCGACTTCCGACCCCGGACGCCACCTCCGTCGCCGAGTCCCTTAGCTAGCAGAACTCCGAGAGAACAACCTCGCCGTACTAACACACCTACGTTTAGAACGAGCAGAAATACTCCCGGTTATTAACTAACTGCAGAACCCAGAAAGAATTTTAGATTTTAGATTCCCTGTTGTAGACTTTGTAGTACAAGCCCCGTTAGATTTGAGATTGCCGGTTTTGCGATCGTACACAAATGTAAAATTTTAAATTTCAAATGTCAGCGGCATCAGGTTAATCTAAAATCTAAAATTTCAAATCTAAAATCTAAAATTGCCTGACTTAATAGAAGGGAGATTTGATTTGTGCCTCAAGCACCAAACTCATTTGGGAGCTAAATCTAAAAGACGCTTTAAATACTAGGTAAAACCTAGTAACGGGCGTCTTTTTGTTCGCAAATAGTGACTGGTTGAACGTTGAGTTGTTAACTTTTAATTGCTTATTTGGAGGAGCTTATGTTGGCATGAATGAAAAACTAATAATAGAGTTACCGAGCACTCAAAGCGCAATGTCGCTGGCCGGTAATCAAGAAGAAAACCTGAAAATTATCTCTAAGCAAACCGGTGCTAACGTGGTAATGCGAGGGCAAGAACTGCTGATTTCCGGCACAAAAAGTCAAGTAGAATTGTGTCATAAATTAGTGCGATCGCTCTCCGACTATTGGAAATCCGGCAAACATATTACCGGAGTTGAAATCCAGACGGCGCGCCAAGCTTTGGATACCAACCGCCAAGGCGATTTACAAGACTTGCAGCGAGATGTTCTCGCCAGAACCCGCCGCGGCGAAGAAATTAGAGCCAAAACCTTCAAGCAGCGGCAATACGTCCAAGCAGTACGCACGCACGACCTGACATTTTGCATTGGCCCCGCTGGTACTGGCAAAACATTTCTAGCTGCTATTTTCGCCGTGCAAGCGCTGTTGAGCAAGCAGTACGAACGGCTGATTTTAACCAGGCCAGCCGTGGAAGCTGGCGAAAAATTAGGGTTTTTGCCGGGAGATTTGCAGCAAAAAGTCGATCCATATTTGCGCCCGC
This sequence comes from Microcoleus sp. F4-D5, assembly GCF_036704885.1. NCBI lineage: Bacteria > Bacillati > Cyanobacteriota > Cyanophyceae > Oscillatoriales > Microcoleaceae > Microcoleus > Microcoleus sp. F4-D5. The sequence continues at coordinate 52,250 of NZ_JAUBSX010000049.1, forward strand.
TTTACGACGCCCTGCAAGAAATGATCGACCCTGAAAAAATGGCCGATTTAATGGAAAGAGGCTTGATCGAAGTAGCTCCTTTAGCTTATATGCGGGGGCGCACTCTCAGCAATGCTTTCGTAATTTTGGACGAAGCTCAAAATACGACACCGGCTCAAATGAAAATGGTGTTGACTCGTCTCGGCTTTCGATCGAGAATGGTAGTGACGGGCGATATCACTCAAACAGATTTGCCACCAAACCAACAGTCGGGATTGTCAGTCGCCCAAAACATTCTACGCAACGTTGAGGGCATTGCTTTCTGCGAATTTTCTCAGGCGGATGTGGTGCGACACCCGCTAGTACAGCGGATTGTCGCTGCTTACGAACTGCACGAAAAACAGTCAGCAGTCAGTAGTCAGTAGTCAGTAGTCATTGGTTGATTGTTAGTTGTTGTTGCTTCTAATGCTCAAAGTCCAATACCCAATACCCAATTCCAAAATTAAATTATGCCTAACCTGAAAGAATTCTTGGCAGCTTGCGAACAATTGGGAACGCTGCGTTTAATCGTGACTAGCAGCGCGGCGGTGCTGGAAGTGCGCGGTTCAATTCACAAGCTGTTTTATGCGGAGTTGCCGAAAGGTAAATATGCCAATATGCACGCTGAAATATTTGAATTTCACCTGAATATGGATAAAATAAAACAGGTGAAGTTCGAGACTGGCGAAGCGAAAAGAGGCAATTTTACTACTTATGCAATTCGTTTTCTGGACGAACAAAATGAGGCTGCTTTGAGCGCATTTTTGCAGTGGGGAAAGCCGGGGGAATACGAACCTGGACAGGTGGAAAACTGGCACGAATTGAAGGATAAATACGGGGAGGTTTGGGAACCGCAACCTGTTGATGAGATTTAAAGCTATTTTTTTCAGGAGATTGTAGCAAAATTATCAAAACATCTGGACATTCAAGTAAGTAAGCGATTACTCTAATCCTAAATGTAAAGCTTGATAACAACGTTCAACACTTCTGTGAAAATTGGCAGTAAGCAGTAAAAGGCATCAAAAACAGAAGTAAGTAAATGAAATCAATCGATCAAACATTTCCAGTTGTTAACAGCCATAATGAATGGGATTTACTAAAAGAAGTAATAGTAGGTCGTATAGAAGGCGCTTCTGTACCTGCAAGCGAACCTTGTCTTGATGTTGATGTTCCTCCCCAATATCAAGACTTTTTCAACAAATATGCAGGAAAACATTTTCCCGAAGAGTTAGTTCAAGCAGCATCTAAAGAACTTGAAGAATTTTGCTATATTTTGGAAGCCGAAGGAGTCAAAGTAAAACGTCCCGATGCAATCGATTTCTCACAACCCTATAAAACCCCAGACTTTGAAGCATCCGGTCTTTATGCAGCTATGCCCCGCGATATCTTGATTGTCATCGGCAATGAGATTGTTGAAGCACCGATGGCATGGCGATCGCGCTTCTTTGAATATCGTGCCTATCGATCGCTGATGAAAGAGTATCTCAAGCAAGGTGCCAAGTGGACAACTGCCCCCAAACCTCTGATGTCTAATGAACTTTATGATTTTGAGTTTGCTGCTAAATCCCCCGAAGAGAAAGAAGAATTAGTCCAACAAGGACGTTACGTTACCACAGAATTTGAACCTTGCTTTGATGCAGCAGATATCGTGCGGTTTGGGCGGGATATATTTGTGCAGCGCAGTCATGTTACTATTGGACTTTGGACAAAAGCAAATTGGCTTCGCGAGTCTTTGACGCGAAGTAATACGTATCGATTATGAATAATTAGGCTCGCTTTAAGAAGTAGTCGGTCGAGAGCTCGAACTTTTTTGAGTCTTTTTACCTTTTTTGACTACTGGATATCGTGTTCTTTTTTCTTGTAAACTACCTGCAGTCCGCCCACTTGAAACCCACATTCCGCACCCCCAACTGGCACATAGGCAGATGGAGGGGATAAAAGTGAATCATCCGAGATAATAAGTA
>NZ_JAUBSX010000050.1:0-54008 GCF_036704885.1 Microcoleus sp. F4-D5
ATGAATTACGCCCTTGATTTAGCTAAATACTTCATCTTATCATGTTTTAGGTTGAAATTAAGATGCGTTTACCCTGGCATCTATCTGCGGGCGGATCTGTAAAAGATTTCGGTACACAAAACGACGACAGCTTGCTTTGGCGACTATTGCGAGTACAATCCAACTTGATAGAAAACCTGCCTTTGTATTTGGGAGTTGTTTTACTTCGGTAGTCCTGCACAGTCAGTATAGTTACGACTTTTATTTGATAGATCGAGTGGCGTTCTACTCATGAATAAAATACCAAAGAGCTGCCGATATGATTGGAGAGTGTTTTAGAAACTAAAAGAGTTTTTCTCACCAGTCGCGATATTCTTTGTCTCGCGGTATTATTAAATCTTTCTATATAGTTTGTCTGACCAGCATCCTTTCCAACTGCTCTCTGTATTTTTTGAGGAAAAACTATCCCATAAGAAAGGACAGAAGTCTGTATAACTTACAGCACATTGACGATATACCGCTGGCACGTGAATCCCAAAGTCCTCGAACACCACTTCGATCTCTTTTGCCAAGATATACTCCTTCAATTTATGAAAGTAAATACATCAATTGCTAACCAAATCCACTGCTTATTACCCTTATTCCCTACAAATGAATGACCGCATATCATCACATTGAATTATTAGCTAACCCTGTTTTTTGACTTCACTTCTACTTGTCTTGCTTGCTGCTCCCAACTTTTTGTTAACATAGTAACGACTTACGCATTCTGTCCAGGTATAGGCACAACCACGGCGGGTTTGCCCCTACAAAACGCTGTAGGTAGATCCTGTGCGTTTAAGTCCTGATAGTATTGTAGCCATTTTTCTGAAATCCCCGTTGCCCTACAAATTTCAGCCAGAGATATCTTTTCTAATAAAAGTTTATCTATCAACTTTCTTGTTGCTTCCGAAATTGGCTGATGTCTGGGAGCTATCACAACTTGTCTGGCAGAATCTCCACACTTAAAACTTTGTTTACTATTGTGAGTGTGACCGTTTTTTCCAATATTTTGGAAATCAAATTTAGGACATTTTATCAGCTAAAACTTAAGGCAGATCGCATAAGTAAATTATAACAAATATTCCTGACTCTGCAGGACTACCCTAAACTCCAATCCATTGTCGATCGCCTTACCTATCCTACTTTTATATTCCTGTCTCAGCCTGATTTCTATTTTTATTCTGCCTAAAGTGACACAAGAGGGTTAATATTAACCACATCAAGCGCAGTAGCTAGTAAAATGTCTACCATCTTGGTAGTAGTCGCGAAAACTTACGTAAAAAAGCTTTGAGTTGTGACCACCACAGTTCAATGAGGTAAAAATCTGGGGAGTATGGGGATAAACACCTAAATCAATTTATCTGGGAAGCAAGTTGAGTTGAACTCAAAGCCTAATGATTCAAAAGTTGTCACAATTGAGCGGTTTCTCCCCTGCTCTTTAGCTTTATATAATGCTTTATCAGCCGCGGCAATCAAGATTGAGGGGTCACAGGTGTGCTGTGGAACTACACTGAAAATGCCCAGACTCAAGGTGACGTATTTATTAACAGCAGATTGAGGGTGAGCAATTTTAAGATTTAGCACTTCATGCCGCATCGCCTCAGCAACTTGTAGCGCTCCTTCAGCTTTTGTATTAGGTAGAATTACAGCGAATTCTTCACCTCCGTAACGAGCCAATAAATCTGCCGGACGCTTAATAGCACGGCTAATCGCTTGAGCCACTTGCTGCAGACAGAAATCTCCGGCTAAATGACCATAAGTATCATTGTATTTTTTGAAATAATCAATATCGCCTAAAATCAAAGATAGGGGTAATTGCTCTCGTGCCATCCGTTGCCACTCTTTATTGAGAGATTCATTGAACTGACGGCGATTAGCGACTCCTGTTAAGCTATCTAAAGAGGCGAGACGCTGTAGCTCGATATTAGCTTCAACCAAAGCAGATTCAGCTCGTAAACGAGCTTGGATTTCCTGTTGTAAAAACGCATTTTGCTCGGCGATTTTCTGGGCTTGCTTCTGAAGTTGAAGATACAGATTGCGGATAATTAGTTGGTTTTTAATGCGAGCTAAAACTTCGGTTGACTGAAAGGGTTTGGTAATGTAATCTACCCCTCCAGCATCAAAGGCTTTTACTTTATCAAATACATCATCGAGAGCGCTGAGAAAAATTACTGGAATCTCCGCTGTTTTTGGATGAGCTTTGAGCAAGGAGCAAACCTCATAGCCATCCATTTCTGGCATCAAGATGTCAAGTAAAATCAGAGCGGGGGGAGCCTTTTGGGCTACTTTTAAAGCCAGATGACCGCTGATTACTTTTCGGACTTGATATCCAGACTCGGTAAGGATAGCGGACAAAACTCGGAGGTTGTCTGGATGATCGTCAACGACGAGGATGTCCCTCAAAAAAGCGGGTACTTGATGGCTATTCATTACTAGATTCTCGGATTAAATTAAAGAGTATATCTAAGCGAAAGTTATTAACCAAATCTGCCAGGGTGTGTGCTAAACTTGCCTCGCTTTCGGGAATTTGATCGATTAGCTGCAATATTAACTCGTCGTTGGCACAAAGCACCTCTTGTCGGAACTGTGCTATCCACTCAGAAGGCATGACGTTTAGATCCTCTGGTGTTAAATTTCTCGGTGTTGCTGGCTGGGGTGAGCTATGCGACAAATCCTCTTGATAAAGATAACGGACTCCTAAGTGTTGAGCCATCTTGTCAAATAGTATCGACTCTCGGAAAGGCTTATGTATAAAGTCATCGCAGCCTGCATTCATAATTTTGGCTCGATCTTCTTCAAAAGCACTAGCAGTTAAAGCAATAATTTTTGTTGCGTTAGTAGGTGATGAGTTGGCAGGTAAGTTGATATTCTCTCCAGCTACCGCACTTTGCTGTTCCAAAGCTTTTATTTTTCTAGTTGCTTCGTAGCCGTCCATGACGGGCATTCGCATATCCATCCAGATTAGGTGCGGTTTCCAAGTGGACCACAAAGCGATCGCTTCTTGACCGTTAACCGCTTCTCGCACTTCAAATCCTAACGGTTCGAGTATTTTTAAGAGCAACTGACGGTTCTCTTCGACATCCTCAACAACTAGAATGCGGTATACAGGTTGATTTGGCTCTAATCCAATAACTTCCTGGGTAATTAATAAACTCTTCTCATCAGGTTCAGCAACCTCGCTCGCGACGATATCGAATCTGAAAATTGTTCCCTGACCGAGTTGACTGCTAGCCGCAATCTCTCCTCCCATCATCTCTACGAATTGTTGGCTGATAGTTAAACCCAACCCCGTTCCTTGCATCGATTTGCGACCTGCTTCTGTTTGGACGAAGGGATCGAATAAACTTTTAATTTCATTGGGATCGATGCCGGGTCCAGTGTCTTCAATTTCAAACAACAAATAGGTTGTCGAGCTGAGGTTTTGGATGTCAGGTTTTTCTGATATCCTGCCCTTTTTTACTCGTAATGCGACGTGACCTGAGGTAGTGAATTTTATCGCATTTCCCAACAGGTTAATTAAAATCTGACGCAATTTATTTTCATCAGCTTGCACGCATTGGGGAACATTTGATGCCAGTTCAAAAGTAAGCTGCAAACCTTTAGAAATCGCTTTGAGTTTGAGCATCTGTTCTATATCATTCAGTAGCTGATACAGGTCAAAGCAATTTTTATTGAGCGTAGTTTGGCCTGCTTCTATTTTGGACACTGACAAAATATCATTGATTAAATTAAGCAAATGTTCGCCACTACGATTGATAATTTTTAGCTGTTCTTTTTGCTCAGAGTCAACGGAACTACTGCGAACCATCACCTGGCTAAAACCGAGAATGGCGTTGAGAGGAGTACGCAGTTCGTGGCTCATGTTGGACAAGAAGCGGCTTTTAGCGATGGATGCGGCTTGGGCGGCTTGGAGGGCTTGTTGCAAGGCGGCTTCTGCTTGTTTGCGATCGCTCACATCTATGGCGTGACCTACGGCGCGAATTGCTCGTTTGTTGTCATCTCGCGCGATCGTGCCATAATCTGACAGGTAAACGTAGTGACCGTCTCGATGCTGAAGTCGGTATTCTAGCACGTAATAACTTTGAGTTTCACTAGCAAATGCTTCGGACACCTGCTGGAAAACTTTGGATACATCTTCTGGATGGATGTGTTCTTTCCACCACTCAACGTTAACTTGGGCTTCTTCAGGACGGTAGCCAACGGTATCAAACACTCCCTGTGTCCGTAGAACAGTATTTTGTTTGAGATCCCAGTCGTAGATAAATCCTTTTAGTGCTGATGCTGCTAGCTGAAAACGTTCGTTACTTTCTTGCAGCGCTTGCTCCATTTGCTTGCGATCGCTAATATCGAAAGCTAAACCCTGAAGCACTTGAGTCTTTCCGTTCGCGGCAAGGACGAGATTGGCTCGATCTCTGACCCAAACCGTTCCGCCACTGCGAGTTATCATGCGATATTCGACGCTCAATGGCTCTCCCGTAGAAATCGTATTGCTTACGGCTTGCCAAACGCGATCTCGATCTTCTGGATGTACGAAATCGGCCCAACTATTAAAGAATCCAGCAGACCATTCTTCCGGAGGAACTTCCAGCAATTGTTGCAGTTGCGGGCTGATATAAGCTTCCTCGGTTGTTGCCTTAAGCGGAGAGATATAAACGATACCCGGAATTTGTTCGATTAAGGTGCGATATTTATACTCTGCCTGTTTGAGCTTTTCTTCTGAAAGTTTGCGATCGCTGATATCTAAGATCACTCCATGCCAAACTTTAGAACCATCTTCACGGTCTTCGAGTTGGGCTTGGGCGCGCAGCCATTTTTGTTTTCCAGATGGAGCAATACTGCGCCATTCAGCAGTGAGAGGTTGCAGGTTTTGCAGGGAGTAAGAAATTGCCTCTTCAAACCTGAGTCGGTCATCAGGAGAAACTTGGTTTTCAAAAAGATTTCGATCTTCTAGTATCTGTTCCGGCTCGAATTCAAATATGTCTCGGCAACCGGGACTGACATACTCAAACTTAGCCGAACCATCGGGATAGTATCCAAAGGAGTAAAGGGTTCCCGGAATGCTGGCCGTCAGGTGTTTGAGCCGCGCTTCGCTGAGGCTCAGTGCTTCTTCTGCGCGTTTGCGATTGGTAATATCTTCGACAATGTACGACAGTCTCGGACGACCGTTGGGGCCAATTCCGATCGGGCAAACGCTGGCAGAGAGCCATTTTAACTCGGTTTGAGTGTCGTGACGATACTCAAAGCTCGCGGCAGCTTGAGTCTGTAAAGCTTCTCGATAGCGATCGAGCCACTGCTGTAGGTCTGCTGGTGGCACTCCCATGTCGCTTGCGAAGCGATTCTTCGTCTGTTCTGGGGTAGTGCCGAAAAACCGCGCTGATGTTAGGTTATCTGAAAGATGCAGAATATCGTCGTCATACAGCTCTACAATGCCCATCATCATGACGCTACTGTTGAAGAAAGCTCGCAAGGTAGATTCGCTCTGCTGCAACGCTACTTCCATTTGTTTCAGTCGGGTGAGGTTACGCAAACTTGCCACCACGCCTGAAATAGTGCCATCTGCCTCTACATAAGGAGCGTAGGTAGCGCTAAGAAATTTCTCTTCTCCGTTTGAATATTTAAACCACTGTTCGTATTGAACAATCTCTCCAGCTAAACATCGGTCTACTTTGGGTTTGATTTGAGTTTCAAACAGGTCTTTACCTAAAAATTCACTAATAGTATATCCGAGTATCTCTTCCTGACAGCAGTTATGCCAATTCAGATATGCTTGGTTAACTATTTTATAGGTATAGTTGCGTTCTATTAAACAAATTGCATCATTAGTAGTGGCAACAATCTTTTCGTAGCGTCGCAGGCTTTCTTCAGCAAGTTTGCGATCGCTGATATCTCTTCCTACTGCTTGCAATTCAATTAAGCGACCGTTGCTATCAAATATGCCTCGGTTAATCCATTGCGTCCAACGAATTTTTCCGCCCGCAATCACTCGATTTTCAATAGTAACAACCGGATTTTGCCAACATATTTTATTGACGCATTGAGCCACATATTCCCGGTCTTCCTCAATCACAACGGGTTCGTAGCAATATCCCACAATTTCTTCCCGCGTTATGCCAAAAAATTGACAGTAAGCTTCGTTGACATAAGTAAGAGTGCCATCGGGTAAAAACCGAGCAATGAGTTCTGTCTGATCTTCAAGAATGCCACGATAACGCGCTTCGCTTTGCCGCAGTGCCTCTTCTGCCTGTTTGCGAGCGGTAATATCAGCGAATGAGGCAACAACAGCGTAGGGAAGAGGTTCGCCTGCTCGAAATAGAGGTTGGGAATTAATGGAAATCCAGGTAAAACTATTATCTGGTTTTTGGACTCCGATCACCACGTTAGAGCAAGCTTTGCCCGTTCGCAGCGTCACGATTGCCGGGTGTTCCTCTCCTGGAAAAGGCGAACCATCTTCGCGAACAGCTTGCCAACGAGGATCGACAGAAGTCCGCCCCATCATTTGCTTGCGAGACAAACCGAGAATTCGTTTAGCACTAGCGTTACAAGTACGAATTACCCCATCAGTATCCTGCAAGACTATACCCTCTGCCATCGCTGCTATTACAGTACGATACCGTTCTTCGCTCTCTTGGAGCGCTGCTTGCGAGCGCTTGCGTTCGGTGATATCGCGCACCAAACATACAACCTCATCGGCACCGCTTTTGACGATGCGCGTCTCGTAACTGTGGATGCCATCCGGTTTGTCGAGGTCGTGTTCGTAAATTTGTAGCGTTCCTGTTTTCACCACTACCTGGAAACGTTCGAGCAAGTCGGTTTTAATTTGTTCGGGAATGGGCGTTTCCTGTAACTTTTTGCCAATCAGCGTTGCGCGCGGCACTAGCAAGGAGTTGTCATTTCCTGCCACGTCTAAATAAGTCCCATCGACTCGATGCCTAACCATCAAATCGGGTATCGCACTCAAGAGCGCCTGCATTCGCTCTTCGCTTTGCCTGAGCGCAGCTTCTGTCCTCTTGAGTTCGGTAATATCTGTAGAAATACCGCACAGGCCATAAACATCGCCGTCAGAATTTTTGAGAGGAACTTTGGTAGATAAAACGTAATGCAGGTCTCCTTTACTATCGATTCCAATTTCCTCAAAGCGATGGACAAGACCGCTGTTTGTTACGCGATCGCAATTTTCTTTGTAAGCTAGAACAAATTCTTCAGCAAAAAACTTCCAATCGTTCGCTCCGATAATTTCAGATGCGCTACACCCAAAAAATTCCTCAGTTAAGCGATTGACATAGATGTAGGTGCCATTCAAATCTTTGATATAAATACAAGCACCTGCATTATCCAAGATAGCTGATAGTTTAGCTTCGCTGCGCCGTAATTGGTCTTCTATTTGCTTGCGTTCCTCAATTTCCTGCTTTAATTGAGCATTTGTTTGAGTCAGTGCAGCCGTGCGTTCTTGTACTTGAGCTTCTAGAAGTTGATTGTAATCTTTTAAGAGTTGTTCTGATTGTTTGCGCCCGGTGATATCAGTAATGGTGCCAATGTAACCGATCGTGTTCCCCTCAGCATCTTTTTCCGCGATCGCTTGTCCCAATACCCAGATAACGCTACCATCGGGTCGTTGAAAGCGGTGTTCGTGGTGATAGGGAATGCCTTGCTGTACAAAACTCAACCAAGCAGCAATAGTGCGATCGCGATCCTCTGGGTATATTGCTGTTGCCCAACCTGCGCCCATCGATTCCCCTAGAGAAAGCCCGATCATTTCAAAACTGCGTTCGTTCCCATACACGCAATTGCCCTGAATATCAGTACGAAAAATTCCTACAGGTGCGGTTTCCGCTAAAGTTGCAAAGCGTTGTTCGCTTTCCTGCAATGCTTTTTCTGCTTGTTTGCGTTCGGTGATGTCAATAACAATTCCGGTGGCAAACCAGTAATCCTCAGATTTGTGCTTTTTAGCTAGCAAAGTGTTAGATAACCAAAGCAAACTGCCATCTTTATGGCAGAATCGATACTCTATGGTTATTTGCCGTCCGGCATACAAATCTTCCATCGCTGGCAGAACGACCGCCTCCATATCTTCAGGAGGAATTCTAGATAACCACAAACTCGAATCGGCAGCAAATTCTTCTCCTTTGTAGCCAAAAACCGCTTCTCCATTCGGAGAATAGTAGTTGTATTCCCAGACTCTATCGGGATGAATGCGGGCCGAGTAAATAAAGGCGGCTGTATTGTCGAGCAATTCTTTGAGTCTGCTTTCCGATGTTTGCAGGGCAGCTTGTGCTTGTTTGCGATCGCTAATCTCCTGCAGCAATTCCTTATTTGCTGTAGCTAGTAAGGCAGTGCGTTGTTTGACTCTAATTTCTAACTCGTTGCGAGCCTGTTTTAGATCCAATTCTGCAAGTTTGCGCTCGCTGATATCGCGAGCAACTGCCAAAACTGATTGCACCGAGCCATCGCTGCCCAATTCAGGAACTACGCGGGAAGCATAATAAGTTAGCCCTGCAAGCGATGAAATTTCGTATTCAATGTTTTGCTCGCAACCCGTTTCAAATACTTGCTCAATGGTTGTTTGCCAAAAATTAACCAATGCTTCGGGCGCACCCAATTCATTAATAGTTTTACCGATAAACGAGGCAGGAGGAATCCCGGATTGTCGTTCGACTGTGGGGTTGATATAGAGATAGCGACATTCCCGATCCAACCGCATGATAATGTCGGGCGCATTTTCTACTAAAGCGCGGAACTCTTGTTCTCTCTGTTGCAGGGCTGCCTCTGCTCTTTTGCGATCGGTAATATCGATCGCTACCCCACCCACCAAAACTTCTCCCGATGAACTGGTCAGCGGAAACTTGTAAACCAAAAACTCACCAATACTGCCGTCTGCAAGGCGACCTCGCTCAACTGCTTCGAGTGTTCGATTGGTATCTGCAACTTTGCGAATATTCTTTAAATATTCTTGACTGAACTCTGGTGGATGGATAGAAAGGTCTATTTTGCCAACTAAATCTTTTGGCACATTGAAGATACGCGCATAGGTTTGGCTGATGTAGAGAAATTTCCCTTCTCTATCCGTAATCCAAGCAGCAGCAGGGCTGTGATTCATAAATGCTTGGAAGCGGGCTTCGCTTTCTCGTAAGGTGGCTTCTGCTTGTTTGCGATCGCTAATGTCGCGCAGAAAAACAGTAAAAACTTTGTCTCCTGTTAATTCCAATTGAGAAATCGAGGCTTCAGCCGGAAATTCCGTACCATCTTTACGGCGACCGACAATCTCGCCGCGCTTGCCCATCTTCCTTGCTGTTTGGGCAGATTGGGCAAATCGATCTACGTGCTGGCGATGACTTGCCGCAAAGCGTTCTGGCAAAAGTCGATCGAGAGTCTGACCGAGCATTTCCTCGGACGTATAGCCAAAAATTCGTTCGGCTCCTTGATTGTATAGGGTAATGCGTTGGCTGGAGTCTACCGAGATAATTGCCTCGTCCGCAATGTCTAGAACCCCAGAAAGACGGGCTTGAGATGCCCGCAGTGCTTCCTCTGCGCGATAGCGCTCGCTGATATCGCGAGCGCAGGCAAAACTGTATTCCTTGCCGTTAAATTCCAGGTAATTCAGCGTTATTTCAACGGGAATAATACTGCCATCTTTTCTGTAGTGTTGTGAATTAAACCAAAGGGTTTTTTGCTCTTTAAGTTGTTGCCAATGCTGCGACCATACCTCGATCGGAAAATTGGGATCGGCCTCCCAAACGTACATTGACAGCAACTCTTCGCGAGAATATCCTCTTTGCTCGCAGGCTGTTTGGTTCACCCGCAAAATTCTGGCATCGCGATCGATCCAGGCAAGGGCGAGAGAGGAGCGTTCGAGCGAAAAATCGGCCAGTTGCAGTTGTTCTTCTATTTGCTTGCGTTCGGTAATATCTTCAAAGAGATAGAGCCGTCCGAAATAGCGATCGCTTTCGTCGCGGATTTGTGTCGAAAAACGGCGAATCGTCCGCCCGTCGCTAAAAGGAATTTCATCTTCAACAACGGCTCGATTTTCTTCACTTTGCAGCGGTTTGCAGGACTCGGCAAAAGCCGGAACATCTGCAAGCACGGGCAAACATTCAGGAATGATATCGTTATTTTTTAGTTGACTCCGGTGCATCTGTTCCTCTAGGTGTTCGATGCCCCAGATTTGGCAGAAGCGGTGATTGAAGTAGAGAATGTCATCGCTACGGTTATCTACCACAAAAAAAGCGAGTGGCGAAGTATCAGTCATCGAGCGCAGCAAGGTTTCTTTCCAGCGCAGCTCTTCTTCAGCCTTTTTGCTTTCTGTAATATCCGTAGAAGAACCAACCATTCTAATCGCATTGCCGCCGTCATCCCAGAGTGCCTGACCGCGATCGAGAATCCATTTATAAGTCCCGTCTTTACATAAAATGCGGTGTTCGGTTTCGTAAAAAGGTGTTTTTTTAGCAAGGTGATTTTGAATTGCTTCCATCACCCAGGCAAAATCGTCTGGATGGACTCGTTTAGCCCATTCATCTAGATGGTGGGAAATTTCGCAGTCTTCATAACCCAGTATTTTCTTCCATCGCGACGAGAAAAAAACTTGGTTCGTTCCGACATTCCAATCCCAAATTCCATCATTGTTACCCCGCAACGCTAACTGCCAGCGTTCTTCACTTTCTTTCAAAGCATTTTCAGCCTGCTTGCGTTCGGTGATATCCATGCTGACGCCGAGCAAGCGAGTGCGCGAATCGGGAGCTGATAAAGGCGTTAAGGTGGTGAGAAAGCAACGAATCTGTTCCCCAAAAGGCAGATTCTCCTCGTAAGAGATTGTTTGACCTTGCTGCAAACAGTCATGGTAGCGCGCCCGAATCGTAGCAGCTATTTCGATCTCCCACAGTTCGTCCAGCCGTTTGCTAATCCAATCCTCGGCCAAAGTTGCACTTGAAGTTTCAACGGCTCGATTCATGCTGACAACTTGAAATTCGCCATCCTCAAGCTGTTCCACCACCCAAAGGGCGTCTGTTACTGAGTTATAAATGTTGCTTAAGAACTGCTCCCGCTCTTGAAGTGCTGCTTCTACCTTGATACGTTCTCTAATTTCCTGCTCTAGTTTTCGATTAGCTGCCTCCAACTGTGCGGGACTGGGGAGTGCTAATATTTTTGGGATTAACGGCATCAGGACTATAGCTGTCACCACTGAAACCAATGCGGTGATGGCTTTGAGGCCGCCACTCAGCCAATAGGTAGGATGCCAAAGCGTCCAAATCTCCATCAGGTGAGTGGTGCCGCAAGCGATGATAAAGGTGCTAAATAGCAGAAATATCCAAGGGTAGGGCAAATCTTGTCGCTTGCGAACAAAGTAGAGCAGCGTGATGGGAATTGAATAATAAGCCAGGGCAATCAGCGAGTCGGAAGCGATATGAAGACTAACCAATCCAGGCTTCCAGAGATAGCAATGCCCGTGAGGGATAAACGGTGCTGTGGCAAAAAGGTTTTTCCAAAGTTCCAGCATTTTCTTCTAACTGCAATCACGACTTTTGCGATCGCATCGGGAGGGTGAAAACTCACCTAAAACCTTTATGGAGTAAAGATTTTGCCCACTTGTGTAAAAAAAAGACAGGCAGCCGAATTGTTACAAGCTAGTCTAACGCCATTGGTAACAAGTTAAGCTAAAAAAAGCATTTGTCAATCAGCAATTATGCTCGAGATTTACTCGGATTTTGGGCCCAAAACTGAGATTTGGGCGATCGTGCGATCGTGCCGAGGGTGATATTATAGCGATTCTCAATAAAATGAGGTACACACCGCTGGCAACTGATGCCCGCTCCAGGCCACTCCAGGCCTATGCCCCATGCCCTGTGCCCACTCCAGGCTTATGCCCGCTCCAGGCCTGTTTGGCCGCTCCTCAAGCGTGTACCTCATGTTACGCTCGAAAGGCTATATACCTGCTCCCTCTCAAATCGTGAATTTTCCACTCCTAAAAAATCAGTTTTTTTGAGTAATATTACTGATTGATAAATGCAATTAAGTCTTAACTTGTCACCAATGATAGTAGGGTGCGTCAGGGGCAAATCCTAATTGTTTTGCAGACAGCGCAAGTCAGGCGCACCTGACAAGTCGATCGCCCCTGTTACCTTACTGCCTGTGATTTTGCTACCTTATTGAAGTTTATGAACCGAATATCTCGTGCGATCGCTGTTATTTTAATTGTCTTAGGCTGCATTACTTTTGTTTTAGTTCAGCCACCGCAATCAGCCTTAACCGTGCCACCTCCCGTGCAAGAATCTCCACGACGCGGAGGAGATGTTGCTCAGACAATGAATTTTGGCAGGCACTTTCAAGAATTAGGAGTTGAAGGGTCGATCGCAATTTACGATTTGAACAGCGATCGGCTTTATCAACACAACCCGCAGCGCAACGCCACAGCTTTTTTACCCGCATCTACATTTAAGATTCTCAACTCTCTGATTTCCTTAGAAACAGGGGTGATTTCAGATGAGATTGCCGTTCTAACTTGGGATGGAGTTCAAAGGCAAATTCCCGCATGGAATCGAGACTTGAATATGAGAGAAGCCATCAAACTTTCCGCCGTTTGGTTTTACCAAGTTCTCGCCCGCCGAGTCGGACACGAGCAAATGCAAAAATGGGTCGCTAAAGTCGGTTACGGCAACCAAAAAATCGGTAACAAAGACGATATTGACAAATTCTGGTTAGAGGGAGAACTGCGAATCACACCCAACGAGCAAATTCAATTTCTCCGCCGTCTCTACAAAAACGACTTACCCTTTTCTGAGCGATCGCTGTCTCTGGTGAAAGACATCATAATTGTCGAACAAACTCCCGATTACACAATTAGGGCAAAAACAGGCTGGGCAAGCTTTGGAGAACAAACAAAGCCTCAACTTGGCTGGTATGTAGGTTATTTAGAAAAGGATAAAAATGTTTACTTTTTTGCTACAAACATTGACATCCGCAACAATAATGACGCCCCTGCAAGAATCGAGTTAACCCGCCGTTGCTTCAAGGATCTGGCGCTGCTGTAAGTGCGTTATTTGTTCTCTAATATTCGCAAAAACGCCAGCGGATGGGCTAACGGTGACAGCCAAAACACCCATTTATGCGATGCCTGATTTAGCTCGCAAGTAGCCGAATCTTTTAAATCTTTTAGGACTTATAGCGGTTCTCAGAAAGATGAGGTACGTAGTTGGGCTTTAGCCCTCTTATGTTATTGTGGTTATATAATCTATCAATCATACCTCATCTTTTTGAGAAAGGCTATATAGCGGTTCGAGCGAATCTTTTTGAGAACCGCTATATATATAGTTGCTACCGTGCTATATATCATTTCTGGCAGCAAGGCGACAATCATCTAAGATAGCATTAAGTTCTTCAACGACTAGCCAGGGGTTTCGACCTTTCAAACAAGCTGCGATTGCTGCTTCATGGGGATTTCTGCCAGTTTTTTTTACTGCTGCGATCGCCTGTTTGTTAGACAATCCCCGCGCGCTGACCAACCAAGCAGCCAAAACCTGTCCTGTACGTCCAATCCCCCCAGAACAGTGAACTACCACCCGTTCGCCTTTGCTATTTGCAGATTCCAAAAATGGCAATATGCGATCGATTAAAATATCGCGATCGACCAATTCAAAGTCTGCAATCGGTGCCCAGCAAACTCGATCGCGCCCAAAGATGTTCCGATATGTTCCCAGTAAATCAGCGTAGCGGATGAGTTGCGTCTGATCGAGCAAGCAGCAAACTTGCTTGATATTATGCCCCTGCATAAATTCAATCCAGCGAGCAACTTCTGCATCGCGGTATCCCGGTCTGGCTGCACCAAACACAATTAATTCATTCTCTGAAGCCGCAGCGAATTTGTGCATACTGGTTTCAATATTTTTACTTATAATTAAGAAAGACGCACAAACCCTGAATCAACAGTGAAAAACAAGAGATCGATCGGTTTAATCAACTGGCTGCGACCCAAACCAGAAACCGTTTTGTTATGCGACTCAATTGCAGCAGCTTCTGACATGGCATTCATGCTCAACGGTGAGTGGGATGGGTGCAATAGTTTGGTGCTCCCTAAATCCGACAAGGTAGCAATTGAAGCAGCCGCTAGTTTGCTGGAGACATCGTGGTGCTACAAAAATACTTGCGAACCGGTTTTAGTTCGGCTGGAAGTTGACGAATTGCTGCGCCGTTATGCGGTTGGAGACAGGTTTTTTATCAATGCTAACTTGCGATGCGCGCAATTGAGCGAACTTTGCTTGGAAAACATCGATCTGAGTTATGCTAAATTGAATTTGGCTAACCTCAGCCGCACTAATTTAAGCAAAGCCAACTTAATCGCAGCACAGATGCAATCGGCAAATTTGAGTGGCAGCAATTTGAGTAAATCGCAACTTGTGAGGGCGAATTTATCAGGAGCCAATTTATCTGATGCTATTCTCAGAGGTGCCGATCTGAGTTATGCGGATTTAAGCAATGTTTGTTTAACAGGTGCTGATTTAAGAGGTGCAAATTTAGCGAAAACAGACTTAAGAAAAACCAGCTTAGATGGGGCGATTTTTGAGTAATACCAAATCCCGATTAAATACTTTCTCTCACACCCCGTGGGTAAATCCTGTCAACATTTTAACATCAAACCGACAGTCCGGCAGGGGTTGAAACCCCTGCCTCAAAGCGCAAGTCCTCTAAAAGAGGACTGAAGACCCAGAAGAATAATTTTTAAAACTCATTATATCAAATCCGGTTACATCGGAATGATTAGCTTTTTTTGGTAATGGGTAATGGATAATTGGCATGGTAATGGGTAATTGCTAATTGCGATCGCCGCGTTGATTAATTCCGATGCAACCGGAAACGATATTAGTCCTCTTTTAGAGGACTTTAGCTATTAGACAGGGGTTTCAACCCCTGCCGGACTAGCGGGTGGGCGGGAGGATTGGCGGTTGCTATAGCTTAAGTTGACACGCTTTGGGTAATGCCGTTTTCCTACGGCGATCGATCGCACTTCCGGGGTGTGCTTCATAAACGTGGAATCTGCTGTATCTGCGTCCATTCGCGTACATCTGCCACCATCTGCGGTTAAAGTTCCAAAGTAATTAACTGAGCAATTTCGTCAGTCTGAAAACCCAAAGCCATCGGCTTTTGTACTTCCGGGATTACTTGCACATCATAGAGTTCTGTGACAATTCCTTCAAAGCGCAACCAGTGAACGATCGCCCCATTTGTCAAATCGATCGCCATCATACCACAGCGAGCCTCAGCATCCTTGGCGAGCAACAACTCATCCAATTCTAAACCGCTAAAAGTGTTGTCACCTCCCCGAGGTTTCGAGAGTCCAACAATTGCCCAATTTTGCCAAAATGCCAGTCCTCGCACATATCCCGGACAAAACGCGATCGCCTCAAATTTCCCTGTATCTAAATCCGCATAACCGAATTCTCCTCTCCCCGAATTCAGCAACCACAACTTATCTCGATACCAGCGGGGTGAGTGCGGCATTGACAATCCCGTGACGATAATATCATTAGATTCAATATCAATAACTATACCGCCATTTTTTCTGCGATCGCGCCAGCCATCCACCACATCCGACTGACTCGAAGCTGTGACATATTTCGCTTCCCCTTCTACCATTGCCAAACCGTTGAGGTGACAGCGGTCTTCATTTATATATTGTGATATAAATTGCGGTTTCCAGAGAGGTTTGCAACTGTGGCGATCGCTCAAAGTAGCCATACAATTAAACAAAGTGCTAATAAAAATGATTTGATTATTTTTATCGACTGCGATATCGTGAATGTCGATATCTCCTGTAGTATAGCCGATTCTGGGTATATATAATTTATCGTATTCTTGGTATAAGTTACCGGATTCTAAGACATTATCTAATTGCCAGAGTTGATATTTTGAACTTAAATAAAGGCGTTCCGGGGTGCAGAAAAGCCCCATTGCGCGATCGAATATTCGCCAAAATGCCGAGATTCTGTTGGTTTCTGGCACAGCGCCGATTAACATTAACCTGCTGGTTTGATAGGTAGTGCAAGCGAGGCTGATTTGTTGTTGGGTTAACCAAGATGGCAAATCGCGATCGCCAAAAATCTCGTGTTCGTGGGCTGTATTGAAATTTGTGCGATCGTTATTCATAGAATCACTGAGCGTAATTGCCTAAAATCAATAATCTCATAAACCCGTCGCCGCGCCACGGTAAATCGCTTCGACTTTTGATAATTCCTGTAAAAATACCTAGAAGTATATAAAGATTTGTACATGAGGGAACTAAAGCACTGACAGTGCGCTCCAATCCTACTAAGTAGTAGTTAAAAATCTAGCGTGTTATTTGCCACCAGGTAGAAAGCCCGCATCTTAACTCAAATCAGGTGAGAGAGCCTTTGCTGCTCAACAAAGCATTCTACTGGAGGTAAAAACATATGAAAACTCTCGTTCAAATTAAGTCTCAAAAAAAAGTTTTTCCCACCGCTTGTGGCATTAGCAACCAAGCAACGGAAATAGTCATCCTTGACCCCACAATACCCGACAGCCACCACATAGCCTCTGGCATCAAACCGGGCACAGCAACCTACATCCTCGAAAGCCAGCCGGATGCCCTAGAGCAAATCACTACACTGCTAGCTCAGCATACAAGCATCGAAGCCCTACACATCATCACCCACGGCAGTCCCGGCAGCCTGTACTTAGGCACAACAGAACTTAACAGCAGCAACATCCAAAACTACAGCCAACAGTTGCAACAGTGGCGAAACAGTTTGACTGACAACGCCAGCATCATATTATATGGATGTAACGTAGCAGCCCGAGATAGAGGCCACAAATTCCTCACTCACCTGCACCAACTCACAGGCGCAAACATCGCCGCCAACACCGCTACTACAGGTAACAGCAAAAAGGGCGGCAACTGGGACATCCTCCAACTCATCCCCCCATCCCCGCAAACGCCCCAACTTGCCCTCACTGAAACCACCCTCAAAACCTACAGAGGCGTGCTAGGCTTCGCCCCCCAAGTCCCCTTCCCGACTGGCACTGGTCCCAGCTCCGTCAGCATCGGCGACATCAACGGCGACGGCTTCTCTGACTTAGCTGTGGCGAACTACTTCAGCAACACCGCCTCCATCCTGCTCAACACCACCGCCACCGGAGCCGCCACTCCCACTTTCGCCCCCCAAGTCACTTTCGCCACTGGCACTGGTTCCGACTCCGCCAGCATCGGGGACATCAACGGCGACGGCTTCCCTGACTTAGCTGTGACGAACATCTTCAGCGACACCCTCTCGATCCTGCTCAACACCACCGCCACCGGCGCCCCCACTCCCACCTTCTCCCCCCAAGTCACTTTCCCTACTGGCGCTGGCCCCAGCTCCGCCAGCATCGGCGACATCAACGGGGATGGAAAACCTGACTTAGCTGTGGCGAACGCCACCAGCAACACCGCCTCCATCCTGCTCAATACGACTACCACCGGAGCCGCCACTCCCACTTTCGCCCCCCAAGTTCCCTTCGCTACTGGCACTCGCCCCTTCAGCGTCAGCATCGGCGACATCAACGGCGACGGAAAACCTGACTTAGCTGTGGCGAACGCCACCAGCAACAACGCCTCCATCCTGCTCAATACGACTACCACCGGAGCCGCCACTCCCACCTTCGCCCCCCCAGTCCTCTTCGCAACTGGCACTCGCCCCAGATTCCTCAGCATCGGCGACATCAACGGCGACGGGAAACCTGACTTAGCTGTGGCGAACCTCACCAGCAACACCGTCTCCATCCTGCTCAACACCACCGCCACCGGTGCCGCCACTCCCACCTTCTCCCCCCAAGTCACCTTCCCTGCTGGCACTGGTCCCATCTCCGTCAGCATCGGGGACATCAACGGCGACGGGGAACCTGACTTAGCTGTGGCGAACTCCGGCAGCAACAACGTCTCTATCCTGCTCAACAACACCGCCAAAGTTACTGCTGTCACCGCCACCACCGCTGACGGCAGCTACGGTGTCGGTGCCACTATCGCCATCACCGTCACCTTCGATTCTGCTGTCACCGTCACCGGCACACCCCAACTTCAACTAGAAACAGGTACAACTGACCAATTTGCCAATTACGCCTCTGGTAGTGGGACTACAGCCCTCACCTTCAACTATGTAGTCCAAGCAGGAGACACTTCTGCCGATTTAGAATACTTCGCTACCAATTCCCTCACTCTCAACGGCGGCACGATTAAAGAGACTGTTGGTACAGCCTTTGACGCTTTCTTAACCCTCCCCACTACCGCCTCAGTTAGCTCTCTCGGTGGTAGTAAAGCCATAGTTATTGATACCCTTGCACCCACCATCACCAGCGTCACCTCTACCACCGCTGACGGCAGTTACAACACAACTAGCAATATCAACGTCACCGTCAACTTCAGCGAAGCCGTTACTTTAGCAGGCGGTAACATGAGTGTCGCCTTAGACACAGGTGGCACTGTCACCCTTGCACCTTTCACAGGCACATCTGCTGTGGGCATATACACTCCAGCAGCCGGACAAAATAGCACCGACCTCAACTCAACTGGGATCACTTTAGCCGTCGGGGCAACATTAAGAGATGCTGCGGGAAATAATGCAACAACATTGACTATTCCTGCGGGGCAGTCTTTAGCAAATAGCAAAGCCATAGTTGTAGACACCGTTGTCCCCACAGTTGCCTTAACATCCGCATCTCCAACAACCACAAACGCACCATTTTTAGTCACAGCAACATTCAGCGAAAGCGTCACCGGATTTATTGCCAGCGACGTTAATATTACTAACAGTACGATTAGCAATTTCACAGGTACCGGCACAACTTATAATTTTACCGTTACACCGAATGCTAGTGGCCCTGTCACAGTTGATGTCCCCGCCGCTACTGCCACTGATATTGCAGGCAATAATAATACCGCCGCCACTCAACTGACTCGCACTGCCGACTTTATCGCCCCCACAGTTGCCTTAACATCAACTTCAGCAACCACAGTCAACGCACCATTTAGCGTCACCGCCACATTCAGTGAAGATGTTACCGGGTTTGATAATACTGATATTAGCGTCGCCAATGCGACTGTCGGTAATTTTGTCACAGTTGACGCCAAAACTTACACCTTTGATGTGACTCCTACTGCTGATGGTAGTGTCACTGTTGATGTACTTGCGGCTAAAGCTACGGATAATGCGGGTAATAATAATACTGCGGCTACTCAACTAACTCGCACTGCTGATGTCACCGCACCTACTGCTAACTTGGGTGCAGTTTCTAACCTTACTACAGCGGGTGGTACAAGTCAGACATTGACAGTTACTTTCAGCGATAGTAGTGCAGTTGATGTTACCAGTTTAGATAATTCTGATGTTGTTGTAAATTGGTCAGGTGGCGCTATTCCTACTACCTTTGTTAGTGTTGATATTAATAGCAATGGTACGCCGCGTACAGCAACATATTCATTTACTCCGCCTGGTGGAATTTGGGATAATGCTGACAATGGTACTTACACAGTTAATTTGCAAGCATCGCAGGTGAAGGATGCTGTTGGCAACTTGTCTGCTGCTAGCAGTTTAGGTACTTTTGGCGTGAATATTGCAATACCAACACCAACTCCGGGACCTGTCCCAACACCAACTCCGGGACCTGTCCCAACACCAACTCCGGAACCTGTCCCAACACCAACTCCGGCATCTGTACCAACACCAACTCCGGCACCTGTACCAGTAACAACACCAACTCCTGCACCTGTACCAGTAACAACACCAACTCCGGCACCTGTACCAACACCAACTCCTGCACCTGTACCAGTAACAACACCAACTCCTGCACCTGTACCAGTAACAACACCAACTCCTGCACCTGTACCAGTAACAACACCAACTCCTGCACCTGTACCAGTAACAACACCAACTCCGGCACCTGTCCCAACACCAACTCCTGCACCTGTACCAGTAACAACACCAACTCCGGCACCTGTCCCAACACCAACTCCGGCACCTGTCCCAACACCAACTCCGGCACCTGTACCAGTAACAACACCAACTCCGGTACCAACACCAACACCTGCGCCAACACCAACTCCTGCACCATTGGTAACGCCAACACCCGCACCAAGCCCTGCGGAAACAGCGACACCGACGCCCTCACCAACACCCGCACCAAGCCCTGCCGAAACACCCACACCAACAACCAACAACATCCCCAACGATGACTGCATCTGCGATGACATTGCCTATCCCAATTTAAACCAACCGAATACGGTTGAAAACACCATACTTGGTGTATCGACAATTCAAATAGGCACTGCCAAAAACGATGAATTACTCGGCAGCAACAGCGGCAATATATTCGATGCCAAATCCGGGGATGACAACTTATATGGTGGCGACAGCAGCGACATCCTCAAGGGCAACACAGGCAATGATTTTATCAGCGGTGGCAGTGGCGAGGACATCCTATTTGGAGATGAAAATAATGACATTATTCTTGGCGACTTGGGCAATGATTTAATCTTTGGAGGCAAAGGCAATGACTCCATAAATAGCCGCGAAGGTAATGACATCGTTTATAGCAATAGAAATGATGACTTCATCGATGGTGGCAAGGATAATGACACCTTATTTGGAGGCAAAGGGAATGACATAGTGCTTGGTAGTCAAGGTGATGACTACCTGTTTGGCAACGAGGGTTCGGATACCATCTGTGGCGGGGGTGACAATGATTTCATCAGCGGTAACGAACAGGAAGATATCCTAGCAGGGTGTAAAGGAAATGATACCCTGTACGGAGGCGAAGATAACGATACTCTCACTGGTTGTCAAGGCGATGATATTCTTTACGGAGACTTGGGGAATGATAGTTTGATTGGCGGTAGCGGTAACGATATCTTTGCCTTAAAAGCGGGTCAAGGATTTGATATTATTGCTGATTTTACAAGCGGTCAAGATTTGATTGGATTAACAGGTGGCTTGAGTTTTAGCCAGTTAGCAATCACTCAAAATACTCAGGGAACTCTCATCAAAAATGTCTTGACAGGAGAGGAGTTAGGTGTGATGATTGGAGTGAATGCCAATGCGATTACATCGGCTAATTTCCGGTTGATTTAGGAAATCAAGAAAAGTACGATCACCCATTCGAGCCAAAAGAGCGATCCCAAAAGAGCGATCGCACTTCTACCAATTTTAAAAGGTCTAGCAAAAATTTAATGATTATTCATACTTTCGGCCGCGCCACTGAGTAGGCTGATTGAAAGCAGAAATGAGAATTCGCAAAAACGCCAGCGGATCGGCTAAAGGTGACAGCCAAAACAGCCATTTACCCGATGCCCCAGTTGTATCGTAGGAAGGTGCGATCGCCAAACACAAAGCCGATCGCACTGCCACCAAAAATACATTCAATCCCAACAGCCAAAAGTGGGGAAATACACCAACCGGCGGCAGCGAACCAAACAGCAAATAGCACAACACAACCGGCACGGGCAAACCTTGAACCGCCAGCAACAGCCACAAATCGCCCCAGATTTGACCGCTAGAAGCAGCATCTTTCAAATCGAGCGATCGACCCCATTCATTCCAAGTCTCGATCGCCCCCTCATACATCCGCACCTTCAACACCTTAGCCCCATCCAAAAAACCCACCTTAAAGCCCTTAGCAGCCGCATAGCGAGCCAAAGTCACATCATCGCAAAAAGAACCCCTCGCGACCTCATAGCCCCCCAATGCCACCAAAACCTCGCGCTTGCACAAGAAACACTGACCGTTCGCCATCACCCGTTCCGGCACATCGCCGCCAGTCCCCGTCGGCCCGAACCGATAAACCAAAGTCATTAACAAAGCAGGTTGCAGCCACAACTCCCCCGGATACTTGAGGATAAACTGCGGCGAGAGCGAAATCAAATCGTAATTTCCAGCCGCCGCCGTCTTCAGCAAACTCGCAATCAAGCCCGGATGCGGCACAGTATCCGCATCTATCCCCAAAATCCACTCGCACTTCTCGGAACTTGCCAAAAAACCCGCATTCAGCGCCCACGGACGCCCTACCCAACCCGCAGGCAGCGGGTCATCGTTAATCAAGCGAAACCGGGGGTCTTTTTGTGCTGCTGCTTTGACTAAATCTCCGGTTCCGTCTACCGAATAGCTGTCAACCACGATCGCTTCTCGGAGATCGTAACTTTGGCGGCTTAATCCTTCCAAACAAGGCGAAATTCGATCGGCTTCGTTCAAAGTCGGTACTACCGCAGTACAAGCACCTAACAAATCCAGCGTCGGCGAATCCGGTTCCAGGGGCGGGATGCGCGATGGACCTTTAATCAAACGCGACATCAGAATGGCCGCGGCGGGCAATTGCAGCAGCAGGAGTGCGGCAGGGATGATACTTGTCAGCAATTGCGAGAACAGGTGAGGGGCGATCATGGGATTTTAGATTTTAGATTTTAGATTTTAGATTTTCAATTGAAGAATTGGGAATTACGGTTGGTGTCAATTGAAAAAATTTAATCAAATTTTGACCTCAAACATATTACAGGAATTGGGAAGGATAAAATCGCCGCTGAAAAACCCGGTTTCTTGTAGAAACCGGGTTTTTAAACTAGCTCAAAAATTAGTGTAAGTTTTTGCTAAATCAGCCGCTGTTGCTCGCTAGCGACTTACTTTCGCAAAAGGCCCGCGGGCTGAGGTGGAATTTCAGCCGCGAGCACAGATGTATCCAAAGACGGCATTGTTTCAGTTACGTTAATTTCTGCGGGTTTAGCGATCCAGCTTAATGCGATCGCCGGAACAACACCCAGAAGCACCGCTAGCGATGTCGGGAACCAGAACCGAGAATCCAAGGAAGTGACAGTGATAATTGCTCCGAAACCAAAGTTTACCAAATAAACAATTAAGGGCAAACCCAATTCCGATCGCTCTAATTTAATCGGTGTTTTTCTCCACAAGAAAGCTGCAGAGGACATAAATAGCGCCCCCGTGCCCATCCAGCCAGCCAAATTGCGGTAAGGCATCCCAAAGAAAGCCCCAAGTTCCTCAAACTCCCAAAAAGGCACAGAAGTTTGACTCATCGCCGGATCTAGTACAAAATCCCAAGCTGTTAGCAGCAAAGCACCCAGGGCGATCGCCCCTATTTGGCGCACCCAGTTGAGTTCACCTTTACCGCCAGCTACTCCAGCGCGAGCAATTACATAGGAAACCAATCCCAGATAAAACCACGAGAGGGGAATTGTAAACGGAACCAGCCCTGCAATTTTGTAACCCAAACCGCTCAAATAGTGGTAGTTGCCGAAGGGAAAACCCGTACTCGTTCCCAACAACTCGCTACTCAAGGACAAAAACACAGAAGGCAGTAAAAAAGCCAGAGTTGCACCCAAACCCAACGTCCGGAAGGCATAGAGAGCAACCGCTGCTGCACCAAAGATGATATAAACTACTCCACCCCCAGCCATTCCCCACTGGAATAGAGTTTGCCCTGTTGGTGGCAAACTCATCACCAATTCGGGACGGGGTAAAACCAGCAGCAACCCTGCCAATCCAAAAGCCATTGAAAAGACGTGGGCAATCAGGCAAAAGCGCTCAGCAATCAAAAGTTGCTTCATGGGACTCCTCGAAAAAATATTAGATGCGGAAAGCACTCCCTAACAGTTTACAAACTTTAACAAAAAACCAACTGCATTTCAGTCAGTTGACTGTTGCCCCATGCCCGATGCCCGATGTCCGATGCCCGATGCCCGATGCCCGATGCCCAATTCCCCATTTCCGATAATTACTGCCAATTGCCCACAAGCACGAAAGGTGCCCAGAAATACGGATTCTGATACTGTTGGTTTTTCAGCAGCGTTAATTGAGCGTTGCGGAGGGCTTCAGCTTTGCTGGTTTTAGAAGAAGCAAGCTGTCGGTAAAACTCAGCCATAAAGATAGCTGTAGATTCGTCGTTGACTTGCCAAAGGGTGGCGGCGGTGCTGCGGGCACCCGATCGAATTGCGGCCCCGGCCAAACCCAAAGCCGCGCGGTTATCGCCCGAAGCAGTTTCGCAAGCACTCAAAACCAAAAGTTCGATCGGCTGTTGTTTCTCTCCAGTGCGGGCTCGCAGCAGTCGATCGAACTCCTTAACATTCACTTTCTGGTCCCAAGTCACAATAAAAGTATCCGCCGCATTCGAGCTAAACTGACCGTGAGTTGCCAAATGGACGATCGGGTAAGACAAAGCTTTAATTCGATCGTGCAACCGCCCGCTGACAAAATCTTGATTCAGCAGCGAACTCGCCGGCATCTCGGCAGCAATTTGCTGAATTTCCTGCGTCACCCCCGGCAAAGCCGAGAAGCCTTGACGCGCTTCCGAGAGGGCAGCGGTGAGCACTTTTAACTTTACTTGGCTCAGCGGTTTCGGTGCCAGCAGTTGCAGTCCCGGCGCCAAAGCAATACTGTATTTTTCTACCAAAAACTTTTCACCGTCGTGCAACACCGCCATCGGCAGATTTCGCAAATAACCGTCGAGCACAAATACCAGGGTTTTAATCCCGCTAGCCGTCAAATCCGCTTCCGCAGGGCGGATTAACCAGTCGTAAACCTGTTCGACGGGCAGCCTCCTGTCCCGGGGGAAAGCAGCGGGCCTGATGGTATTTTTGGCTTGTCTGAAGGCAGTTTCCAACTCGGCTTGAGACTTGTTAGTAGTGTAGCGGCGCAGGGGTTTGCCGGGAATTGACAAAATTACCTCCAAACGATCGCTCAAAATAATCGGATAAATCACCGCCGCTGTCGGATCGATTTCCTCGATCGACTTTGGTTTAGCATCAGCGCAAGCATCCCGAAAAAAGTTGTCCAATTCCGCCAACTGCAAAGATTCAACCGTTTGGCGCGCCAGTTTCAATTTAGCTTGACTCGGGGATTCCTCTTGCAAAAGCAGCCCGACTAATTCCCGATAAACCGGTTCGGCACTTTCCCGAAACGAAAATTGCACTTCGGGATTGACTGTCACCAAATCGCCCCGCAGAGAAGACAATATATTGACAGCTTGAGTATATTGATCGATCGCCCCTTCTGCATTTCCCTGACCTTTCCGAATCCGTCCCAATTGCCAAAACAATTGGTAAGCAATATCGGGAGATTGAAACGCCGGTGCTAAACTCAAAGCCTGAATTGTAAGATTTTCCGCTTTCTGATACTGCTTTTGGACTTCCGATAGTTTGCCTTTAGCTGCCAGAATATAAGCTTGTATCCGTTGGTCGCCCAAACTCTTTGCCGGTTCGAGAGAGCGATCGAGCATTGTGTCAATATCGCTTAAACTCAAAGTTTCTGCAGGCGACTGAGCTAATTTCATCAAGCTTTGAGCTAGATTAATTTGAGCGTAAAGTCCGGCGCGGTTCGACCCAAATTGAGCGGTTTGAGGTTCGATAGAACGCCACAAAACCTCTGCCTCAGACCATTTTTTGCGATCGACCAACAAACTCAATTGGTTTAACTTCGCCTGAATTTGTAGGATAGAGCGATCCGGCATCGCCTGGACCGATCGAGCATAATACTCTAGGGCCAAGCGTTCCCAGTCAGCCCGCTGTTTAGGTGTCAAACCCGGTTTATTGCTTTGAGCCCGTACCGTATTCCCCAAATTGAGATAAATTGCAGCCTCCTCTGGTCGGCTACCTAATTTTTGGGCTGCTTCGAGTCCCACGGACAGTAAATCTTGCGATCGTTCCAGTTGTCCCAAAACCCGCAGCACTCGCCCTAAAGCATGAATTGCCCGGACTTGTTCGAGAGAAACAGGCTGATTTTTCAAAGTTTCTAAACCCGCTGCCGAAACTTCGCAAGTTTGGTTTTCCAGCTTAAAAGAAGCTAACAAAAATTTGCAAGCTCTGGGGTAAAGTCCGAGAATTTCCCAAGCCCGACTTTGATTAATTTGAACTTGAAAAAGTTGATTTTTACTATCAAGCTGCTCAAAAATTTTAGCAGCTTGCTTCCAAATATCGATCGCATCTTGAGTCTGCCCCCGTTCGAGTTGCAACTGTCCTTGAATGTTGAGAGTTTCAGCCAAAATCCGCTGCTGTTCGGGAGTTTTTGCCTGTGTTCGCACAAGCGACAAACTCGAATTCACAGCTTGTTCTGCCTGTTCCCAAAGCGCTAACTGCCCGTAGGTTGCAGCTAAATTGCTCAAAGCTGTGGCGCGATCGAGATTTTCGCCTTTTGCCTCAAACTGCGCCGCCGCTTGCTGCAACAGCGGTACAGCTTCCGAAAAACGTTCCTCTCGGTACAGACTTCGAGCTTGACGGACAAGCTGCAGCGCTGGTGGTGGATTAACCTGAGCAACTCCGGGAGGAATCGCAACGGATAGCAGACAGGAAATCACAAATAACAGAATTACTTGTCGGAGCGATCGGGTAAACTTCATATTTAGACAATAAAATTACAACCGCAAACACACATACCAATTAACCCAAAGACATCTTATTCTTAATCTGCGTTAATCCGCGTCAATCCGCCTACATCTGCGGTCAAAAAACACTTAAATTCAACGCGACACACAAACAGAACTCGATCGAGGATTGCGATCGTCAGCAGCATTACCCAGATTGTATCCAACCAGAGTTACGTCCCCTTTCGCATTCACCACCCAACCTTGCGCCGGCACAACTTCCTCTTGCCGAAGGCCTTCTTCCCTCGAACCACTTCCACCCTCGAACTCAATCCCTTCTTCCTTCTTACTTCTTCCTGCCTCTTCCACCCAAGGAAACGGCGCTGCTGCAATGCTGAGGGCATCATTAGGACTCGCTGGCACTCCTCCTTTCCCAGTAGCAGTAAACTCGCTCTGTGCCCCTCGGATGCAGGGATTTGCAGCAATTAACGCAGCCGGATTCACCACATTTTGCGGCAGTTCCACTAAACCTTGAGCGGGATTCACCCCAGAAGCACTAAATGTTACAGTACCTTGCAAAGCCGGGCCGCTACTTTGAGAAATCGCCGCAATATCGCTGGTAGGAATTAAAGAAGTAGGACTTACTTGCAACGCTGCAAATTCAGCATCGGTTAATCCCAAATTACCTCGAACCTGTTCGCGAGTGACTGATGTAAACCCAAAAACATTGGGGACATTAATATTAACTCGACCACCTTGGGCCGATCGCGCATTAGCAGTAATATCGCTATTTTCATTAGGTAAAGCCACCAGAATATCGCTTTTAATGTTGATATTGCCACCATCAGAAATACTGGCATCAGTGGTAATTCTGCTCCCTCGGCGCAACTGAACATCCCGTGCTTCGAGGTTAATATTTGCTCCGGCACCGGATTCAGTTCTACCGTCAATGCTGCTTTGATTGTCAAGGGAAATTGAATCTGCTTTCACGTTAATGTTACCAGCCCGTGCTGAACCCAATGCTTGCAGATTGAGTGTTCCCCCATTGCGAAGAATCAATTGCCCGACATTCAGATTCAACGAACCTCCGTTAGCCGTAGCATTGGGATTTCTAACGCGAGAGGCAATCCCAACGGAAGTCTGAATTTGACTGTTAAATTCACCTTGACCCCCATTACCAATCACCTCTACACGCTCCGCATCGATCGTAATGCTTCCGGCATCTCCTTTGCCTAAAGATGCAGTAGAAATAACTCCCCCATCCCGGAGAGTCAGTAGGGGTGTAGAAATCTTTATATTCCCTCCCCGATTAGCTGCGTTGGCATCAGCGGAGATGAAACTGGCATTCCGACTCCCGTTCGCCAAAACTTCAGAAATACCCTCTATTGTTACTGACTCACTGGCCCTAACTGTCAAAGTACCTCCGCGCCCGCCCGTTGTATTCAACGGTTGGTTGCCCACAACTGAGCCGCTAGATAAACCAATTCCGCTTCCTTCAGAGATAATCAACCGCTTCGTGTCGATATTAATGTCTCCAGCTTCCCCATTCAAACCATTCGCTGTTGAGCCGATTAAGTTTGCTACGGGACTTCCAGCGGGAGTACGCAGCACTTCTACTGATTCAGAAGCTTTAATGTTGATATTCCCCGATTGTCCTCGATCGCGGGTAACGCTAATAAAAGCAGAATTATCGCGCACTGTTAAACGTTTTCCCTCAAAGGAGATATTTCCTCCCCTACCCGTACTCCCCAATAGTGTGCCGCTGTTGATTCCAGAAGCGACCAGATCGAAAATCCCGGCACGGATGCTAATATTTCCGGCGTTGCCAGCACCTAACGTGGTGCTAGTCAATGCGGTTCCGTTTTCTATCAGCAGTTTTCCGGTGTCGATCGTGATGTTTCCGGCATTTCCCGTGCCAGCAGTGCCAGTGATCAGGACAATTTGTGGGTCAAAAGGTTTGAACGAGCCAGATACCACATAGCTACCACCAAACACTCTATAGGTTTCCGATCCAAGCCCGATCGTTTCTACGGAGTCGGTAGCGCGGATGTCGATCGGGCCTCCGGCACCACTTCCGGCTGTCAGCGTGGAGATTTGCGTTCCACCTTGGGCCCGAAACTGTTGAGCGTTAATGTCTATGCCCTTGCCATCGATATTTCCCAAAGTCAGTCCATAAATTCGCCCATTGTTGAGGTTGACATTTCCACCTCGAATTTCGACTTTGCCACCACCGATTCCACTGGTGTTGAGCGCTGAGCCGTTGCTTATTTGAATATTACCAAAGTTGGAAATCTTGTCATAGTTTAAACTTAATCCCAATGGCGTTGCCCCCAATCCAACCATCCCCGGACTAGCGACGCTACCGAGCAAAATTTGTCCGGTTGATGCAGTGAGTGTTCCCTGATTTAATTCCAGATCTCCGCCCGCTAGGGCGATAGTTTTTCCTGGCTCAACTGCTAAGCCCGTGTTATTGAAAATCTGCGGGATTCCTGGGGGTAATTGTGGTAAAGTCAATGCTGGTGCTGCTGAATAGTTAAGAATTTTTCCCGGATTTTCTCGGAAGTTTAAACCGATAGGTATATTGACATTTAACAGGGGGATTGATTGGGGATTGCTGCTGCGGAATTGATAGCCATTATCGAAAACTACGCTATCAGCAGAACTTGCTAAAAATGAACCGCGCAAATCTAACCTCGCATTGGGACCAAAGAGAATTCCTCTGGGATTAAGTAAGAACAAGTTAGCATTACCTTGTACTCCCAGCACACCTAAAATATTAGAAGGATTGCCACCAGTAACGCGGGTGAAAATATTCGCAATCCCGTTAGGATTGGCAAAATATGCTCCTCTGCCTTCACCTACGTTAAACTCTCGTAAACTGTGAAATAAATTTACTCCGCGAGTTGCACCGCCTTCTATTCTGTCGGATGGTAAGTTATTAATCCTGTCGGCAACCGTGCGCGAACTTTCTGCACCCAAGCTAGGATCGGGGACTATTTGGGCGATCGCCGGGACAGGACACAGCAGTAAAAATGCACAAAATAGGGCGGAATATTGGCGGAGCATCTTTGAAGTCTGGTTAATTTAATATTAGGAAAATAGCCAGGGGTTAGCTAAAACCTAAAGATTACCTATCGAGGCACGCAAACACCCGTCGGTTTCGGACTGCGAATAGATGCACCACCACCTGAATTATAGGCTACCAGCCTTACTTGTCCTCGATCGTCCATTACCCAACCTTGAGCGGGAATAATTTCTTTCGATCCAATTTCTATGGATGCTCTTTGACCTTCTACTCGTTGACTTTCACCTACCCCTGGTTCCACCCAAGGAAACGGCGGTGCAGCGCTGCTGAGGGCATCATTAGGACTTGATGGCACTCCTCCTTTCCCAGTAGCGGTCAACTCGCTCTGAGTCCCTCGGATGCAGGGATTTGTCGCAATTAACGCAGCCGGATTCACCACATTTTGCGGCAGTTCCACTAAACCTTGAGCGGGATTTACCCCAGAAGCACTAAATGTTACAGTACCTTGCAAAGCCGGGCCGCTACTTTGAGAAATCGCCGCAATATCGCTGGTAGGAATTAAAGATGTAGGACTTACTTGCAAAGCTGCAAATTCAGCATCAGTCAGTCCTAAACTACTCCTGGCTTGTTCGCGGTTAAGGCTTGTAAAGCCAAAGATATTTGGTACATTGACCGTAACTTGTCCGCCCCTAGCTGTGCGAGCATTAGCTGTAATATCACTATTCTCTCGCGGTAAAGCTACCAATATATCGCTATTAATTCTGATATTACCGCCCTCAGAAATACCTGCATCCGTGGTGATTCTACTGCCGCGCCGCAACTGAATGTCTTGCGCTTGCAGGTTAATATTGGCCCCCGTACCAGAGACTGTCGTGCCATCAATTATGCTTTTATTATCCAGGGCAATTGAGTTAGCTACAACGTTAATATTGCCAGCCCTACCCGTTCCTGAAGATTGAACGTTAACCACTGCACTATCCCGCAGAATCAATTGATTAGCATTCAAATTCAACGAGCCGGCATTTCCGCTAGCAGTGGCATTGACAGCATTAAACGCCCTACCGGCCGAGGCCTCAATTCCACTCCTCAACCGACTGTTACTCCCAATACCTTGCACTTGTAAGCGATCGGCATTAATTGTAATATCTCCTGCATCTGCTATACCCAAAGAAGCCGCAGAAATAACGCCGCCATTCTGCACAGTTAGTTTAGGTGTTGAGAGGCGGATATCTCCACCTCTACCAGAACTTGCAGTTTGAGTAACAAAAGAACTTGCTACATAGCCCGCATTCCCCAAAAATCTTGACTCGCCGCTCACTTCTATAGACTCGGAGGCTCTCGCAGTTAAATTTCCTCCCGTCCCCCCACTTGAAGAAAACACGACTTGGCCAAAAATTGCACCCGTCGTTAAACTAATTGTGGCTCCATTAGAAACACTCAGTCGCTTAGTGTCGATCGTAATATCCCCACCTTTTCCATTCCCATCAAAAGTATTCGTGCCGAGCCGAGTTTGCCCTAGACCTACAGGAAGACTACCCGATAATTCCACAGATTCACTCGCTTTAATCGCGATATTCCCCGATGCTCCATCACTCAGGCTGAAGCTGGCAAAAGCACCGCCATCGCGCAGTATTAAACGTTGGGCTTCAACAGTGATGTTTCCGCCTTGACCGGTGCTTTCTTTCGTTGTTCCGTTATAGAGCGTTGAACTGACGAATTCGACGGTGTTGGCGCGGATACTCAGATTTCCGCCATTCCCAGCGCCAAAGGTGGGGGCACCGCCCACTACCCCATTGCTCATCAACAGCCGTCCGGCTTCAATGTTAATATCTCCGGCGGCTCCACTGCCAATAGCGCTAGTAAACAGAACAATTTGCGAAATAAAGGGGTTGCCTGTTCCAGATGTCTGAAAATTTTCTGTAAGCTGCTGATAGCCCTCAATTCCCAACCCGATCATTTCTACTGAGTCAGTAGCGCGGATGTTGATATCGCTTCCTCTCCCCTCTCCCAGTGTGGAGGCGAAAATTTGCGACCCCCCCTCTACTCGCAAGTTTTGGGAATTGATATTAATGCCTCTACCATCAATATTTCCGAGTGTCAGTCCATAAATTCCTGAACCATTAAGATTAATATTTCCACCTCGAATATCGACTTTCCCACCTCCTAATCCGCTGGTATTTATAAAGGCACCGTTCATTTCAATATTGCCGAAGTTCTGAATATTGCGATAGTTTAAATTCAGACCTAAAGCTGTTGGTTCAAATTGCACTAAACCTGGACTCTTGACACTACCCAGAAGAATTTGTCCGGTATAAGCAGTTAGATTTCCTTGTTGGAGTTGAATGTCACCCCCAATTAATGCTAACGTTTGACCGGGGTCTACCGCTAAACCGAGTTTTTCAAAAGCAGGAATTTCTATGGGTAGTGGCGGTAAGGCTGATGTAGGAGCCATTGTTTGGGAAGAGTTGACAATTGTACCGGGATTGTCTCTAAATCTTAAACCCACAGGAATATTGATCGCTAACAATGGCACTGCATTAGAATTAGCTGCACTAAATTCAAAGCCATTATCAAAGAGAATTCCGCTACCAGTTGAACCGATAAATGCTCCGCGCAAATCTAACCGAGCATTGGGACCGAAGATAATTCCTTTGGGGTTAATTAAAAACAAATTACTGTTTCCCAAAACTCCCAGAGTTCCTAAAATATTAGAAGGGTTGCCACCAGTAACGCGGGTGAAAATATTGGTGATTCCGCTGGGATTTTCAAAATAAGCTCCCCGCCCTTGACGGATGTTAAATTCGCGCAAGCTGTGAAAGAGGTTAACGCCGCGAGTTGCACCGCCAGTGATTCTATCTGAGGGTAAGTTGTTGATAGTATCGGCAACTGTGCGCGAACTTTCCGGGCCCAGGGAATTATCGGGGATGATTTGGGCGATCGCACCGAAAGGACACAGCAGTAAAAATGCAAACAATAGGGCGCAAGATTGGCGGGGCATCTTTGAATTCCTGTTAGTTTAGTATCAGGAAAATAGCGACGGGTTAGCTAAAACCTGAAGATTACCTATTGAGGTACGCAAACACCCGTCGGTTTCGGACTGCGAATAGATGCACCACCACCTGAATTATAGGCTAACAGCGTTACTTGTCCTCGATCGTCCATCACCCAACCTTGAGCCGGAATAATTTGTTTCGATCCAATTTCTATGGATGCTCTTTGACCTTCTACTCGTTGACTTTCACCTAGGGCTGGTTCTACCCAATTAAACTCGCTAGAATTGCTGCTGAGGGTATCGTGAGGACTCGGCGGCAACCCCCCCCGCCCAGTCACGGTAAACTCGTTCTCGGCCCCTCGGATGCAGGGATTTGCAGCAATTAACGCAGCCGGATTCACTAAATTTTGCGGCAGTTCCACTAAACCTTGAGCGGGATTCACTCCAAAAGAACTAAATGTTACCGCCCCTTGCAAAGCCGGGCCGCCACTTTGGGAAATCGCGGCGATGTCGCTGCTTGGAAGCAGAGATGTAGGACTTACTTGCAACGCTGCAAATTCGGCGTCACTGAGGCCTAACCTGCTTCTGACTTGTTCGCGAGTGGCTGCTGTAAAGCCGAAGACATTGGGGACATTGATATTCACGCGACCGCCGCCTGCTGTGCGGGCGTTGGCTGTGATGTCGCTGTTTTCTTGCGGGAGGGCTACAAGAATGTTGCTGTTGATGTTGATATTGCCGCCGTCTGAACTGCCTGCATCGGTGGTAATTCGGCTGTTGCGGCGCAATTGGATCTCTCCCGCTTGCAGGTTAATATTTGCTCCTGTACCGGATACAGTGGTACCGTCAATCATCGCTTTGTTATCAAGAGCGATCGAATTTGCGACAATATTGATATTACCAGCGCGTCCGGTTCCCGTAGCCTGTACCGTCACTGTAGCTCCATCTCTGACAATTAGTCGATCGCGCGCCTTCAGAAGCAACGAACCGGCATTTGCCGTAGCATTGGGATTAGTACCAAATATCTTGCCCACTGAAGCATCAATTGTACTGACAAACAGACCATTATTTCCGCTGCCGCTGACCTCAATGCGATCGGCATTAACAGTAATATTCCCCACATCTCCTCCACCCAAAGAACTCGTAGAAACTATCCCCCCATCCCGCACCGTTAGGCTTGGCGTATCAATACGAATATCCCCACCCCGACTCGAACTCAAAGTTCCAGAAGTCAGTGCACTCGCATTCTGAATTCCGCTGCTCAAAAGTTGAGAAATGCCTGAAATTTCTACTGATTCACTAGCCCTAACTGTTAAGTTTCCAGCAGGCCCGCCCTCTTGAGAAAACAAAAACCTGCCAATTAACACACCCGTTCCTAATGTAAACGCAGAACCCCCAGAGAGAGTCAACCGCTTGGTATCGACGTTAATATTCCCCGCCCTTCCGTTTGAGCTGATACTCAGGGTGCTGATTCCGGTTGACACAACTGTTGTCGGCCCGCTGTTAGACAATTCTACTAATTCAGCAGCATTAATGTTGATATTCCCTGACGGGCCGCTGCTGTAGCTAGTCGTACCGAGAATAGAACCGTCGCGCATAATTAATTTCGCGACATCAACACTAATGCTTCCTCCGGCACCGCTACTTTCTTTAGCTGTCCCGTTGTTAATTCCAGAACCCACCATCTCAAAAGTATTGGCGCGAATGATTAAATTTCCGCCCCTTCCACCGCCAAAAGTGATGCCGCTACCTACTACGCCATTGTTGAAGAACAGGCGGCCGGTGTCGATCGTAATATCGCCCCCCGAACCGCTACCAGCACTAGCATTAAACAGCATCATTAGCGGGTCAAATGGGTCTGTAGTTCCCGATACCAAATATTTAATTGCAAGCTGTTGATAGCCCTCAACTCCCAGCCCGCTCATTTCTACTGAATCAGCAGCCCGGAAATTGATATCGCCTCCTGCACCATCTCCTAGAGTCAGGGTAGAAAATTGCGTTCCGTTTTCCACTCGCAACTTTTGAGCGGTGATATCGATACCTCTACCGTCAATATTTCCCAGTGTCAGCGCATAAATTCGCGCACCGCTGAGGGCGACATTTCCACCTTTTAACTCTATTCTGCCACCACCAATTCCGCTGGTGTTTATGACTGTTCCATCGGATATTTTAATATTGCCGAAGTTCTGAATGTTGTCATAATTAACAATTAAATTAGCCGGTTGTTGCTCAGCAGGGGTTAGTGCAAAATTAACTAAACCGGGACTGGCGACGCTACCGAGTAAAATTTGTCCGTCGCTGGCAGTTAAATTGCCGCCTTGCAGTTGGATGTCGCCGCCAATGAGTGCTAAAGTTTGACCTGGTTCTACTGCTAAACCAACTCGATCGCTAATCGGAATTGGCACGGGAGAAGCTGGGCGATTTACTTTGCCTAAAGCTGTCGATTGGTTGACAATTGCACCGGGATTGTCTCTAAATCTTAAACCAACGGGAATATTAACGGTTAACAGCGGAGATGTTTGCGGGTTTGTGCTGCTGAATTCAAAGCCGTTATTAAACACAACACTGTCAGCCGTTGCACCGATAAACGAACCGCGCAAATCTAACCGAGAATTCGGGCCGAATATAATCCCTTTCGGATTAATTAAAAATAAGTTACTGTTTCCCAAAACTCCCAGAGTTCCTAAAATATTAGAAGGGTTGCCGCCCGTAACGCGGGTGAAAATGTTGGTAATTGCGCTGGGATTTTCAAAATAAGCTCCCCGCCCTTGACGGATGTTAAATTCGCGCAAGCTGTGAAAGAGGTTAACGCCGCGAATTGCGCCGCCAGTGATTCTATCTGAGGGCAAATTGTTGATAGTATCGGGAACTGTGCGCGAACTTTCCGGACCCAGGGAATTATCGGGGATGATTTGGGCGAAGGTTTTCGAGGGCAATAGCAACAGGAAAGCAAACAGTAGGGAGTAACTTACGGGCGGGCAAAATGCCCACCTCACAATAAAATCTAGTATTTGTGGAACAGGCATCTTGCCTGTTTTTGAGAATGGTGAAAATAGTAAAGAGTAATGGAAGGGAGGCATAAAAACACTCTTTCCAGAATAAAATTTATCGGTGTAAGCTCATCTCGTTTCTCTAAATGTTTTGAATTTGGCTGCTGAGTATAAGTTGCTCTACAGTGATTTCTAGTTCGGGAAAAGTTTTAGAGATAATTCGCTCATTACCTCTAAAACTTTGAACTAAATAACTGCCATTTTCCAAAGAGTAAACGAAAACAGTGGGAATTTTGGGATTTCCTAAATAAGCTGTTGTGCATTTAAATAGGGTGTGAGGATTTGGTGAAAGGGAACAGGGAACGGGAAACGGGGAACAGACAATATGTAATTTAAATGCACGACAGCTTAAGCCCTAGAAGCGATCGCTAAATAGTCCACAATCCAATACTCACAAATGCCGAGCCTTTGATACTCATCTAGCTTATCCACATAGTCGTCTTCCCAGTTAGTTGAGGTAACTTCTACTGCTAATTGGATAGGTTCGGTAAGAGCTCCGTAGCCGCGTACATTGCTATTCCATACAGATGCCTTAACCACGCCAACATCAGGATTTCTGCCTTGTTCTTGTCCTGAAGCTGTTACAGTTCTCAAAACTATATCTTTGTCAACGATATAGTCAAGTCCCAAGCGCCTGATTTCATCGTTAAAGCCAAATACTAGAAATCGTGCCACATTTTTATGAGCTCTGGTTGCTTCCACTTTGACAATCTCTCCATTTACAAGTTCGTAGATGCCCGATCCGTCAGGGTACTTTTCGAGAAACTCTGCAAATGTTAGTTTAGTTTTTGTCTGAACCATAAGACAAGCCCTCTTGTGTTAACTAGGTTAGGATTTATATCGTTTCCGGTTCCATCATAATTATATATTTTGATCGTATCAGTGCGAGCGTCCCCGCTCGCGACCCAAGTAGCGATCGAGACTCCCACTTAATAAAATTTGACAGTCAGCGCTAAAAATAACTGACAACCTTGCCAGATCCACAGCCATAGGCTAAGATTTTGCCAAGGTCGAGAACACAATCTTACCAAGCTTTTTTATGAACTACCGAAACCACATCACGATACTCGCTATCCTTTAGATAGGCTTTAGATAGGAAGAATTAATTAGGGAAACTCAAATGGCAATTAACGCTTCTGTAGAGGAACGGCTGGCAGCAGTGGAAGCAGCGATCGCCCCGTTGCAAAAGCAAATTGTGGCTTCTCAACCGACAAATTGGTTGCAACAAATTATAGGATCTTTCAAAGATGAACCTGCCTTTGAAGAGCCACTTGCCTATGGACGAGCGATTCGCCAAGGGGATGAGTCTCTCCTCGAAGCTGAAGATGAGCTATGAAATATTTACTGGATACAGATCATCTGAGTATTCTTCAACGTCAAGCAGGGAGAGATTTTAGCAACCTTTCGACGCGCATGGCTCAGTACCCACTATCAGAATTCTAAACGGCTAGGAAGATTTGCTACTATTGGGATATTGAATTTGAAGATGCTTATGACACTGACAATCGTGGCTGAACCTGCTCCTTTAAATGCAAATGAAGATGGTGTGATTCTCGTCGGAAAAACTCGCGTTACATTAGATACTGTAATCGCTGTCTTTCAGCAGGGCGCGACCGCAGAGGAAATTGTTTATCGCTATCCGTCTCTGAATCTAGCTGACGTTTATGCCACGATCGCCTTCTATCTCAAGCACGAATTGGAAGTAGAAGCTTACTTGCAACAGCGACGGCAGCAATCTCAAGAGATTCGCGCTATGAATCAAGCAAAATTCGACCCACAAGGCTTGCGCGATCGCCTGCTTGCCCGCAGAACAGTGCAAGAACCATGTTAAAACTTCTTGCTGATGAAAACTTCGATAATACGATCGTTCGAGGGTTATTTCGCCGCAACCTAAAGCTCGACATCGCTCGTGTACAAGATGTTGGGCTGTCAGGGAAAGACGATCCAACCGTTTTAGAGTGGGCAGCGCAGGAAGGGCGTATTCTGCTGACTCACGATGTCGCTACGATTACTCGCTATGCCTACGATCGAGTGAGGCAAAGTCAGCCGATGCCAGGGGTGATCGAAATTAGCACGGATGCTCCGATCGGACGAGTGATTGAGGATCTTCTTGTCCTTGTAGAGTGCAGTCAGGAGGGAGAGTTGGAAGGTCAAGTTCAGTACCTCCCGTGGTGAAGCAATCTAATACTGAAATTTATACAATGAATATGGGGCGATCGATTACAGTCTTTCGAGCGTGAGTAAGTTCTGATGAATGTCTCAATTTTTCCGATCGCCGAGGGTTGACATACATCTATCGATATGGGGTATTTTTAGACTATATACAGTATTGTACCGCAACTGCGATATAATTATAAGTTATGCGGCTCAACTTCTTGGGTAGAGGTGTGTTGCAATATGTTTACAGAGTTTTTAAGGTTTAATGAGGTTAGGTGGCATAGCCAAAAAATTAGCCAAGTTGGTAATGCAAGTTCAAATCATTATGGAGGCTTTAAGTGAATCAAGACCGTATTGATTTATCAGAATGGGTAATTCACTTTGTCCATGATAGAGATTTAAATCACTATCCTAAAAATGTTAATTTGCCTTTGCCATTTTGTTTTGACACACTGGGAAAGCCTTTGATTCATGTCTTAGATGAAATTGCTTATGATGATCAACTTGCGTATGAAAACAGTCTTGACCATCCATACGGGTTAGATTCTGACGCAAACGCTTACTCTGTATTAAAAAGAATTTTATTTGATGGCTACATAAAATCAGGAGGGTCATTTCGTGGAGGAAGACCCACTATCTACGGTTCAAAATCGGCTGTATGTTTTACTGAAATGCCTCTTTATGCGCTTCTTGCATATGCATCTAAAAGAAATAATTCTTCCTCAGTCGAGGCTTATGGTATTGCTTTGCGTAAGCAAGAACTATTTAAAGCTGGTGGTAGACCTGTAATATATGGGTTATCTGGGAATCACAAAGAAGCCTCTAGAGATGATTCCTATTTTGGAAAAGGGTTTCGATGTCTAGCATCCTCCTGTGGAATAGCACTAAATGAGCAGTATCGCTATGTAGCAATGAATCTAGATAAAAATAAGTGGATAGACTGGACTCATGAGCGTGAGTGGAGATGGGCTGATACTAGAGAAAATCATGAAGTTCCTGGTTTCCCCGTATGGGTAGAGAGTCAGAATCCGAAGCTGAGCCAAATTCTTGTAATAGTAAAAGAAGCGTGGGAAGCAGAAGACTTTATTAACTCAGTGAAAACTCATTACGATGGACGAGGAAATATTTATGATTCAACTTATGATCGCGATAATTTGAAGAATACCGTAGTGGTATCTTTAGAAGAAATTGAGCAGCAGCTAAGTAGTTCGTCGGTAATTCGCTTAGAGGATTTACCATTGAAAAGTTTTTCATACATAGCGCCAAAAACTCCTTCGATCGAAGTTCTTGAAAAAGTAAAGCAAGCGCTGAAGGAGGCTCAGGAGGAAGCTGAAAGGGCTGCACAGAAGGATAGGGAGATTGCACCGCGTAATAAAGATGGTTATATTACCGATGTATGTGGGTTTGCAACAGTCGTTACTTCAGAGGCTAATACGGAAATCACAGATGCCTTAATCAGCTTAGACTATGCTTCTCCTTGTGATGGAGAATGTTATTTCATTTACGAGGTAACATCTGGCATAGATACTGAGCAGGCTTTAAGAGTGGCACAAGCTGCTGCTCAAGCGGCGGCAAAGAAACTTTCTGAATTATTGGGGCAAGGGTTTTCTGTGCGTTCAAGATGGGACTGAAGAGCGGCAGATAAGCAAGAGCAAACGCCGCATAACAATTCGATTGGAGCAGACTGACAGAGTTAGTTGGTGGTGTGGCAAAGGTCACGAGCAGCGGCTCAATCGGAACGTTATGCGGCAAATTAATCGTTAGAAAAGATAAACTTGAATGCAACGGTATTAGCTTTATAAACTTTGCTATGGCAATCTCAGAACAATCGATCGCGCTTGCTCTATATATTACCGCTATCAGTTTATTTGCTGGGATTTTCTATCAAGCAGTCAGTCAAATAATCGATTCAGCAGAGTGTTGATGAATTACACGCCCTATTGACCAAAGCTGAGATCGAACCTCCCTACATTTTAGTTGGACACTCGTTGGGTGGAGGCAATATGCGACTATATGCCAGTCAACATCCAGAAGAAGTCGTCGGATTGGTGCTGGTTGATTCTGTCCATGAAGATCAAATAACACCCGCAATATGGAAGCGTATGAAAAGGGTAATTTTGCTTTACCAGCTTCTGAGAAGTGCCAGTCTGGTTGGAGTGTTACGAGCGATCGGAGATATGAATCTGTTGCCAATGTTTAAGAATATCAAACAAGAAAGTCAAAAATATCCGTTGGCAGTTCAAGCTCTATTTGACACCTTCAAATCTTCTTGTTACCGCCCCTGTTATTGGGCAACTACGTCAAGTGAGCTTGCCAATATGAAAAGGAGCTTTAAGCAACTGCAAGCGAGTACACTACCGGGGAACCTGCCTTTGATTGTATTAACTCAAGGCTCTAAAAATCCAGAGATGAGTGATGAAAGATTCCAGCAATGGGCATCACTTCAGCTAGATTTGACTCAACTATCCTCAAATAGCAAACAGATCATTGCAGAAACCCACATTCCGCAGGTCTTTAAATAGAATAGATGGTTATAAAATTGAAAAATGTAAGCCTGAAGTGGTTGCCCAGCAGTCACTTCAAGCTTTTTTAAGTTAAAATGAACGGGTGAGAGTCAAAGAGGAAAAAACCATGAATGAACCAAAAGTTGCCATAAAAGTCCTAAATTTAGATCATCTAGGAATAGTAGCAGGCATAATAGACGAGATGGAACTAGAAGAAGAAGTCAATAAAATAGTAGGAATAACAACCCAAGAAAAACTCAGCCCAGGACAAGTCATGAAAGCAATGATTTTGAATGGACTAGGCTTTTTGAGCGCCCCCTTATACATATTCGAGGAATTTTTTGTAGGAAAAGCAACAGAACATTTAATCGGAAAGGGAATATTACCCGAACATTTAAACGACGACAGACTCGGAAGAGCATTAGACAAATATTATCAAACAGGAACCACAAAACTCTTCACAGCAATCGCCATAAAAGCCGCCCATAAATTCCAAGTAAAAATGAACAGCATCCATTTAGATGGAAGTTCAATGTACGTACAAGGAGAATATAAAACCGAAGTCAAAAATACCAATCAAACAGAAAAAGAAGCCGAACCAGAAACATCGGAAATGAAACCAATAGAAATAGTACACGGATACTCGAGAGATCATCGACCAGACCTGAAACAATTTATCATAGATATGATCGTAACAGGAGACGGAGACATACCACTATATCTCAAAATAGACTCAGGGAACATCGACGACAAAAGCGTATTTGTAGAAAGACTAAAAGAATTCAAAAAACAGTGGACATTTGAGGGAATCTGCGTAGCAGACAGCGCCTTATACACCAAAGATAACCTATCAGCAATGACAGGAATCAAATGGATAACAAGAGTCCCACTCAGCATAAAATCAGCCCAAGAGCAAATTGTAGACATCAAAGAAAGTGAATGGAAAGCAAGCTCGAAAAAAGGATATAAAATAGCAGAAAATACCAGCAACTATGGAAACATCAAACAAAGATGGTTGGTCAGAGAAAGTGAACTCAGAAAAAAAGCAAGTATTCAACAGATAGACAAACAAGTAAATAAACAAGAATTAAGCGCCAAAGTATCACTAGGCAAGCTATCTCGGCAAAAATTTGCCTGTGAAGCTGACGCAGAAACCGCCATAAAAAAATTATCATAAACCTGGAGATATCACCAAGTTATAGAAATAAAATGCCAAGAAACAAAAATAAAAACATCAAAAAATCCGCTCCAGGCAGCTAGTAAAACAGAGAAGATAGAATATCAAATAACCGGAAAACTAGAAACAAGACCAGAAATAATATCAGCCCATAAAATTAAAGCAGGAAGATTTATATTAGCGACGAATATTTTAGACAAAAACGAAATAACCAACGAACAAATATTAGAAGAATACAAAGACCAACAAAGTAACGAAAGAGGATTTAGATTCTTAAAAGACCCATTATTTTTCACATCAAGCGTCTTCGTAAAAAAAACAGAAAGAGTAGAAGCAATTGCCATGATAATGGGAGTATGTTTGCTAGTATATAACCTAGCGCAAAGAAAGTTGAGGCAAGAATTAGCATCAGCAAATGCCAGCATCAGAAACCAGGTCAAGAAATTAACAAATAAACCGACAATGCGGTGGGTATTTCAGATGTTTCAAGCCGTACACTTGGTCAATGTAAATGGAACCGAGCAGGTGAGCAACTTAACAAAAGAACTTGAGGATATATTGAATTATCTAGGAAAGGTTTGCGGTCAATATTATTTAATAGTTGAAGATGGATAAAGACACAAATAAACCTGAGAATATTGTTGAAAAAATCAAATAATTAGCAAGACAACAATCATGTTGTCATGATTTTGATGTCTAATTTATGGAAAGTTAGTTCAAAAGTTTCCGAATAAATGTATTAGGAAATATCTGTCAATTCAAATTTGTTATATATCGGCAAAATCCGACAATAATGATACTCAAAATAGAAAACTTAGGCACAGATATTTTTTATACGGTGAATGTATGAAAAACCTTAGTCATCAAAGCCAGAAGTGCGGAATGTGGGCAGAAAATAGCGGGCATCTTATACCGCTAGATCGGCCTGAATTGGTGGTTAGTGCGGTTCATCAACTGATTGAGAGGACTTAAAGTAGTGTTGGGCGAAGCGAAGCGTTGGGTTCGATCGCACTCAACCCAACCTACAATTTAAAACGGAAAATAATTGATTCTAAAGTAGATGCCTTTTTCCTGCAAAGTTCGATCGCCCGATCGAGCATTAATCAAAGGAATACCGTAGTCTAAACGCACATTCAACCGATCGCCCATCTGCCAAACCAGCCCCAAACCCGCACCCAGCAGTTTATCCGAGTCGGGATTCGGCTTTTCCTCCGAATTGTTCCACCCTACCCCAAAATCGATAAACGGAGCCACT
Organism: Microcoleus sp. F4-D5; assembly: GCF_036704885.1. Lineage (NCBI taxonomy): Bacteria > Bacillati > Cyanobacteriota > Cyanophyceae > Oscillatoriales > Microcoleaceae > Microcoleus > Microcoleus sp. F4-D5. The sequence goes on from NZ_JAUBSX010000050.1 coordinate 42,507, forward strand.
TGCAACAAACCTTCGACTTCTGGGACACGCCAAACCGGGATTCGCACTTCTGCAGACGCGATCGCACCGCTATCAGTTAACAGCAAATCTTGGCGGTATCCGCGCACGCTTTGAACGCCGCCGATCCCGATTTGTTCGAGGGAAAGCAGGGGGCGATCGGCTAATTGAATGTCGGAACGCACTATCAGCAAGGTTTCGGGCGCTAACAGCCGCACGTATTGCGCTTGTCCGCGCCACGCCAAAAAGCGGCTGTCAGGCCCGCTATCGTTCGCAGTAGCGCCGAACAGATTAGTGCCGAGGGAGAATTGCGATCGCGCCGCGAACACTTGGTTGGAACTCCGCTGCACGTATTCCTGAAAAAACCGCACAGCCGAAACCCGCGTTTCACCGCGCTCATTTGCTCCCGCCGAAAGCGCAAATCGTTTCCCCGACAGGAATGTATCGCTTTCTTGCCGCGAAAAACTCAGTCCCAAAGCCAAAGTGCGATCGGGCTTTTCCACAATCGGCTGGCGGTAAGTTAACTCGTAAGTCCGCGATTTCCCCTCGATTTGTGCGCGATCGAACGGTTCCTCGATGATATTGGTGCTAGCAGCACTCGCAGCGAACCCAATCGTCCCGTTGCGCGCGTTGACGGGGACTGTGTAGCTGCCGTTGAATTCATTGCTGCCGTCGGTGTTAGCATAAGATACCTCTAATCCGTCGCCCAAACCGAGCAAATTTGCTTGATTGATGCGAACACCGCGCCGAAAACTGCCGACGCTGGGCGATCGGTTGTTGTCTGCAAACACTTCGCCGCTAAAGCTGTCTGCTTCTTTGACGCGCACTTCTAAGCGGCTGTTTTCCGGGCGGCTTCCGGCTTGCAATTCGGCGGAAATATTGCCAATTAACGGGTCGAGTTGCAGCAATTGCAAGGCTTCCAGCAACCGAGATCGGTTGAGGGGCCGTCTGGTGGCGCGTTCTAGGCGCGATCGCACGTAATTTGAATTTAAGCGCCTGTTTCCAGTAATCACAATTTCATCTAATCCGCCTTCTACAATCCGAATTTTCACCACACCTCCTTCTCTCGGAAAGGTTTGGTTGGCAGGAATTACAGCGCCGGAATTGATGTATCCCGCGGCTACATATTTTTGAGTGACGGCTGCTTCTGCTGCGATCAGTTCGGCAAAGGTGATTTCGCGGCCCGCAAACTGTTGCGTAACTTCTGCGAGTTCGCGATCGCTAAAAGCTGTGTTGCCCTCAAATTCAAAGCCAGCGACCTTAATTGTACCGGGAATCCCCGGTCTAATTTCGCTTTCAACGGGTGTTGGCTGGGTGGGTTGGAGGGGAGACGGCGCAGGGGGTTGCGGCGGCTCAGGAGCTGGCAATTCTGGTTCTCGCGGCAGAATTGGGTTGGGCAGTTGGGCCAGATGCGAGGCTCGATCGGTACCCAAATCAATTTTTTTGCTGTCAATACTTTCTTCTAGTTTTCGATCTCGGTTAAAAAGCTCGGTTTCTTGAGTTTTTGTGCTGAATGTGCGATCGGCCTGAGATGTTGCACCATTGTCAATAAGCATTTTACGGGCGGGCAGGATGCCCACCCCACAATCAAACTCACTCCTCGCTTCACAGGCATCTTGCCTGTTCTTGAGAATGGTGTAAGATGTCGCATCGACTGAATTTGCCGCGGACGGCGGTAAGCCGGGAGTTTCCGCCGCCGATCGTTCTGACTCTGCAGATAACTGCGTTGCCTCATCTTGTACGGGCAAGTCTTCGCGTTTGTCAAGATTAGTATCGGGAATGAAAGCTCGATCGCCTTTGCTGCTAACTGCTGCCAAATCCTCAACATTTGAGGTTAAAATTTCACCTGTGCTAGCGGATGTTTTCGCTGGTTTTGCCAACAAAACTAACCCTAAAATACCAGCCAATAAAAATAGTTTTTGCGATCGACAAGCCATAGGATCTAATTATCTCGAATAATTGGGTGAAAATATTTTCTGCAATAGAGCACCCTCAAGTAAAAATCAATCTTAACAGCAAAAAAGGAAACAGCCGTCGCAGCCAACAGTTTCGGCGACGCTGCAAACCAAAAGGTCGATCGACCGCTGTTCGTTCCCCAACACTTACGCATCAACGGGGCTTTTATCCGAAAAAATATCGTGTAAGTCGATCGACTTAACAGTAAAAAAACCCAAGTTTTTTGGTTGCAAAACCTACGCTTTCATCCTAATGCCACAACCAGAACAGCCCTGGAGTCTCCGGTAAACCAGAAACCTGGTTGTGTCCGAAAATACCCGTTACAACTGAGATCTGGCACCATTCTCAATAATCTTTTTATGAACAGGCTTTCCGGCCTGTGAAGCGAGAAAATTTATCTCTTGTGGAACAGGCAAGATGCCTGTTCTTAACAATAGTGCAAGATGTGAGTTACAACCTGCCGACCCACTAAAAAACCCGCTTTCTTTGATTTTGGTGCATCATCCCAAATCCGACTTGAATACCCCCTTTATTATTGAGTTTGCGTCGGCAGACATCCTGTGCGTAGACGCCGTTTCAACCGCCGATGCTAATAAAGGAGGTTTCTAACTCTGAATTATGCAGAGCGGCCTGCACCAGCCGCAGTACCCATTTTAGCCCCGTCAGCCAATCCCACCAACTTAGCGCTCAACTCCCACATCCGCTCGCCTTTTTCATCATCCCGGGCCTGGGGAGAAACCTTCTGCACAAAAGACTTGCCATTTTTTTTCTGGCGATTTCCCCAACTCCAATAAGCCCCAGATTGCTTGTATTCTGGGTCGGCAACCACCATCGCCAGCCTTTCGCCCGCCAACTCCTGCGACACGTAACCCCCCGTGATATTCTTCTGAAACAGCGGGAACAGCTTCTGAAACAAAGGATAGTGGTTGCGGAACAGCGGCGTATCCGCAACGCATCCCGGATAAAGCGAAGTGAAAGTAATCCCCGTGGATTCGTGAAAACGGCGGTGCAATTCTCGCATCGTCAGCACGTTGCAAACTTTGCTATCTTTGTAAGCCTTGACCGGTTCAAACTTCTTGCCGTCAACCATCGAAATCGGGTCTTTGAAACCGGCTTCAAAACCCTCAAAGTTGCCCAAATCCGGGCGCGGCGGAATCTTCCCGCCCAATTCGTCTGGATTGTGAGTCACAGTTCCCAAAATCACGATTCTCGCATCGGAATAATAGGAAGGTTTCATATTTTCCAGCATCAGGTTGCACAGCAGGAAATGACCCAGGTGATTGGTAGTCATCGTCAACTCATAACCCTCGGGACTCCGCAGCGGTTCCTTAATCAAAGGCATATAAATGGCGGCGTTACACACCAAAGCGTCCAGAGGCCTGCCGCTTGCCTTGAATTCTCGGGCAAATCGGCGCACGCTCTCCAAATCCCCCAACTCAATCTGCATAATGGAGAAACTGCCTTGAGGTATGCCCAACTCTTGGGCGGCGTCTCCGGCTTTCCGCACGTCCCGACAGGCCATGACTACGTGCCATCCCCTGTCTGCGAGTGCTTTAGCGCCGTACAAACCGACGCCGGAGGAAGCGCCGGTGATGATAACCGTTGATTTGTGATTTTGTGCCATCTTGTTAAAAGCGCTTCCGCTATAGATTATTTTCAGGCACTCAAAAGCTGAGCTAGCAGCTCTAATTTTTTGAAGTACCCTATGATTATTAGGATATGGGGAAACGTTCTCGATCTCAACTGCCTTTTTGCCCAAGGGCTCGATCGAGTCATTCGATTTTAGATTTTAGATTTTAGATTTTGGATTTTGGAGGCGACCCCACGGATAAATTCGGCGGCTTGAGGATTTTAGATTTTAGATGCTTTCGATTGATTCCACGGATCGATCGCGTGGCGGGTAGGATCAAGAAATTCTCGGTCATTTTCGCTCTATGCAGCGATAGTTGCCCCTCAAACACCGATCGAACGCAAGACTGCCATGAAAAAAGTAAATTGGTTGATCGAACAAAATATTTACGATCGCGAATTAGAATTTTTAGCAGAATTGCAGAAACAAGGATACATTTACAAACAAACTAAATATCTAAATTTTCGCCCACAAGCAGCTCATCAATATTTTTCCCCTGATGATTGTGTTTTATTCATGGGAACCCTAAATTTAGGTCGGCATATCTTAAGAACTCCGTGGATTCCGGGCGCTTATATGGACGAAAAGCATCTCCGTTGTTCCAGTTACTACACTTACTTCGGTCAATACTTGTTAAATAACAAATATTTTCTTCTTTCTTTGGGCGAATTGGTCAGAAGAAAGACCGAAATTCTGGAATACTTCAAATCCGAGGGAGCGTGTCACTTTTGCGATAAGCATAAATACTCAAAAAGAGTAAAATAGTGGCTTTGAGCCATTGTTGAGCAAAATAGGCGAGAATAATAGTGTCTTATTAATGGCGATTGAACCATGACCCCAGAACAGCAACAGGCGATTCAAACACATGTAGAAGCTATTTCTGCAATCCTGTATGCGGATTGTGAACCTGGATCGTTAAAGACATTAGAAGATATCGAGCTAGCAGTAAAACAAAGAGTGTTAACTCATGTAACACCACAGATCGGAATTTTTTTATCTACTCAGCTAGCGGGACAAAAGCAGGAAGGGTAAAGAAATTAAAAAGTACATTAGGTGATTTAAGTATCACCGAGAAGCAAGCGGCTCGACTAGGGTGTGGTACGGGAAGTAGATTAAGTCCGCATTTAGAAAACTGCTGTTTAAGACTGAGTGCTAATGTTGCCTATGAAAGTGCATCAAAAGATATTAAATACATAACTGGAGTTACTGTCCCCTCGAAAACACAACAAAGATTAGTACATTATCAAGAATTCAATAAACCCGTAGCAACATTAGATATTACTGAACTAAGTGTAGATGGTGGCAAAGCCCGGTTAATCACGCCAAAAGGAGAAAAATCTGAGTGGAAAGACTATAAAGCAATTGTTTCAGAGGCGGGAATAGTAGCTAGTTTCGACCAAAATAATATGATTATTGATTGGGCAAATCAACAACCACTAGCAAACCCAGTAACTTGTCTAGGTGATGGACATGATGGAGTCTGGAATATATTCAAGGAAATTAGTTGTGAACAGGACAGAAGAGAAATCTTAGATTGGTATCATCTGAATGAAAATCTTCACTTATGTGGGTGGTTCAATTAAGCGGTTAAAGCAAGCCGAAACATATTTATGGCAAGGAAATGTCCCCAGTGCAATAGCATTATTCACAAAGTTAAAGAAAAAACCAGCAATTAACTTCTGTAAGTATTTAGAAAAGCATCAGGAAAGAATTATTAATTATGAAGTTTTTCAGAGAGACGGAATTTGTTCAATTGGCACGCGGGGCAGTAGAATCAGGAATTAAGCAAATAGCTAGACGGATTAAAATATCTGGAGCAAGTTGGAAATCAGAACATGTTGGGCAGGTATTAGCTCATCGATGTGCTTACTTAAACGGCTTAATTGGTAAATCACCAAAAGCGGCTTAAGTATTTTTACTTATCACAAAAGTGACACGCTCCCAAATCCGATGGAGATTTGTTTGTCCGACCTGACAGCAATATGAAATCATTTCGAGCCGGGATTTTTAACCTGAATATTTTAAATACGATGGAATCTCTGGGAAGCGAATTAAAAAGAGATGAAACCACTTTTGTATTAGTCAGCGGCAAACGACACATTGCGAAAGAATGGAGATTTTTTGTTTATAAAAATCACATTATTACTGGTTCTCTCTATTTAGTTGGAGAAGAAAGAGTTGATGAAACGATCGGCGGAGGATATCTAGAAAACTATCTTAGCGAAGTTCTCAAACAAGTGAGCTGGTATCCAGAATCTGTATACACGATCGATATCTGCGAGTCTGATGGAGAGCTTTATATCTTGGAACTTGGTTCTTTTAGCTGTGCTGGAGAATATGCTTGTGATTTGAGTGCGATCGTCGAATTTGGTGCAAAAGCAGCTTGGGAAGATTATGAAGCTGTTAATCAATTTTAGATTACCCAGATCCCAGACTTCTTAAAGAAGTCTGGGATCTAACAGCAGGTGTCATCCATGTAATCTGACGATCAGGAAATAGCTTGAGATTCCTGATAGCTAGGGAAATCGATATAACCTTCAGGCCCAAAAGAATACCAGACGCCGACTTCTGCCGGCGGATTGAGCGGCCAACCATTAGTAAAACGCTCTACCAAATCGGGATTGCTGATAAAATCTCGACCAAAAGCAATTAAATCAGCAACTTTGCTGCTCAGGGCCGTTTCAGCCTGTTCTTGAGTATATCCGCAGTTGCCGACCAGCGGCCCTGCAAACACATCGCGAAACTCACCTATCATCATCGGCTTTCCCAATTCGTGAAAGCCAAAAGCCAGACCGTCCACCAAGTGAAGGTAAGCTAAATCATAGGCATTTAACTGCCCCGCGAAATACAGAAAATCTTCCCGATAAGTGGGAGAACCCATATCATTGAAAACACCATTGGGAGAAAGTCTAACTCCCACTCTGTTTGCCGGAAATACTGTGATAATCGCTTCGACAATCTCCTTAAGAAAACGGTAGCGATTTTCGACTACACCACCATAGGAATCAGTGCGGTGATTGGTTCTGGTTTGGAGGAACGTGTCAATGAGATAGCCGTTTGCCGCGTGAATTTCTACACCGTCAAAACCTGCCATTTTTGCTCGTTCAGCCGCCTTGCGATAATCTTCTACAACCAGCGAGATTTCATCGGTTTCTAGAGCGCGGGGAGTTTCGTAGGGTTGTTTGCCTAGAGGGGTATGAATGCTTTCTCCGTTTATTTTGATGGCAGACGCTGCAACTGGCAATTGATTGTTTTCATGAAAACTGCTGTGGGAAGCCCGCCCGCAGTGCCAAAGCTGGATGAAAATCGGCGTTTCGCGGGCATGAACCCCAGCCACGACTTGTTTCCAAGCTTCGCCTTGCTCATCTGAATAAATACCGGGCGTATTGAGCCAACCATTACCTTGAGAAGAAATCACTGTGGCTTCTGTAATGATTAAACCAGCGGATGCCCGCTGAGTGTAATACTCTTCCATCAAGGCGTTGGGCATCCGCGCTTCACCGGCTCTGGCTCTCGTCATGGGTGCCATGAGTACCCGGTTTTTTAAGGATAAATCTCCGAGTTTGAAGGAACTGAGTAGGAGTGGAGAAGTTGTTTGATCGGCCATAATCTTGATGTTTTTTCAAGTGAAGAATCAGGGAAATCACATAGCTGTTAACGGTTCACTGTTAGCTGTTAACAGAAAAACGTGAAATCCCCCGCACCTTTTGTCGGGGGATGAGTTTAATATAACTTGAATCGATCGCGACCAATGCTAACGGCATCACATATTGCCTTATCAATTAACGCTTGCTACACGATCGCCCTGAGTTCAAAATGGTGTTTCTGCCTTTATGTATAGCGTTTCTCCCAACTGCGGATGCTTAAAGGAAAGTTCCCGGGCGTGCAAGTGTAGCCGGTTCGCAGCAGCCCGACATCCGTAAAGTCGATCGCCCAAAATCGTTATCCCCAACCCTCGAACATCCGCTGCATGAACCCTCAATTGATGCGTGCGTCCCGTCAGCGGCAAAAACTCGACGCGATCGTAATTTCCCTCCCTCGCTATTACCTGAAAGCGAGTAACGCTGGGTTTTCCGCACTCCCAATTGACTTGCTGGTAAGGGCGATTTTCTGGATCGCCCCAAAGTGGCAGATCGATCGTCCCCGCATCAATTTTGATAGTACCCGAAAGCACCGCTTCATAAACTTTGTGAACCTGCTTGTTCTCAAATTGTTGCCTGAGTTGACTGCTAGTTTCTTTGTCCCGCGACAATAGCAAAATACCCGATGTTTCCCAATCTAAACGATGCACCGCTGTTAATTCTAATCCATCCGGCAACAAATTGTGCAAGCGACTCAAAACACTATCTTGATTTTCCAAATAACGACCGGGAACTGACAGCAACCCAGAGGGTTTATTGACCGCAATCAACCATTTGTCTTCATAAATAATCGGTAGCATTTGGGTAACGGGCAAGATGCCCGTTCCACAAGAAATATGATGATTTGTGGGGAGTAGGGGTTGGGCTTCTAGCCCGCCCCACAAATCATCATTTATATTAGAAACAGTCGGATTTTGAGCCAATCCTGACAGCAAAAAACCCATCAAAGGCTGACACCGATCGGCACAAGCACCGTAAAATTCTCCCTGTATCTTATCGCCCGATGGCGGCCCCCACCAAAACTCAGCCATTGCCAGCGGTTTCAGATTGTTTGCTGCCGCACAGTGGAGCAATTTTGGCGCGCAGCAGTCGCCGGTGCCAGTGGGAATAGAATTAGTTGGCATCAATGAGGATAGCGATCGCGATTTCCCCAAAAAATTCACCAGAGTGTAAGCCGCGTGCATTTGCGTCTGAAGTTCGCGGGAAAGTTCTTTTCGCCGCTGTTTCAGCGCCCGCATCCGCCGATCCGCAGCTTCAATTAATTGTTTTAGCGGCTGCAATGTTTCATCCCGCTGCCGTTTCAATTGCCTGCGTTCAATTTTCTCCAAACGGCTTTCTTGATTCAGTTGTTCGAGGGCAGTTTCTAGTGTTTCTGCGGCGTGAGTTTGACACAGTAACTGGCGTTTTTCGTCTCGCTGCTGCTTGCAATTGCGGTGCCGATCGCTCAACACTTGCATTTGCACTTCAAACTCCCGAAATAAGGCTTCATACTCTTGTCGCTGCGGGAGTTGATTGAGTGCAATAAGTTCCTGTTTCATCGCCTCCAATTGCGTTAACGTGCGCGCTTCCTCGAAAGCAACTCGATCGCGTCCCGGAATCGGCGGCACCCAGCCCTCAACAATGCTGCAACCGTTCAGCAGCCCGGAAAATGCTTTGAGTATCCCCTGTTCCCCCGAAGGCATCTCCACCAGCAATATGCCGTACATCTTGCCCTCGCGATCGTAGGCACCGTCAGCCGCCAGGTACTGCATCAAACCCCGGGCCAGATCCTCTGACATTCGAGTGCGCGGCAGTCTCAGCAGATCGCCGCTTTGAGGACAACGGCCTTCGTACCAATAATTGGGGCGCGAGTCGATCGACTCCCGATCGCACTCGGTAAAGCAGTCCGTGAAATCTAAAAATAGAGGCTCTAGAGACAATTTTTAACCTTTTATTTCAGGAGATTGGAGAAAAGCGTTATCAGTAAAGAATCAAGGCTCTTTCAGGACAGCAAAACTTTTCTCATAGCTAGCTGTCCCCTACTTCCAAATAGACTGCTAGACGATAATAATTGTCTGACCAGCAGTCAAACTGGTGAAGTCATACGTTGTGCCACCAGCTATGAGTTTTTCAAACTCGGAAGTTATCATAAGTTGGTCGCCTTGGGTGAAAGTCGCCGATGTGTCCCATATCCCAACCGTATAACTTCCTGGCGTTAATTCTAGTGTGTCATTACCGTTTCCGCCATAAAAATCACCACTACCAAAACCCTTGATATAGTCTTCGCCCTCTCCTAAAAACACACTTCCACTGCTATTCAAGTCTGACTTAAAGCCTTCATGAGCAATGATGGAGTCGTTACCATCACCAGTATTAATGTTACCGCCGTTGTTATAAATGCCATATCCGGTACCAGTACCATCAACGCCTCCATCAGCAATAATAAAGTCATCACCATTGCCAGTATCAATGATACCCTCGTTGTAAATGCCGCCAGCGCTAGTGATTGTGTCGTTACCATCTTCTAAAGACAACCCACCCATGTTAATAAGCGTTCCATTCCCATTACCTGCATTAAGGCGATCGTCTCCTGGTGTCCCTGTTAGTCCATCTGTCCCATTACTGCCGTCCAGGTCAACCCCGACTTCAACAACAACTGAAGCCGTAGCTGTAGCAGTTCCATCGCTAATCGTATAGGTGAAACTGTCACTGCCGCTAAAGGTCGTTAAAGGAGTGTAAACCAATAGATCGTCAGTAAGGTTATCAGGCGTACCGCGATTATCAAGAACAATGTTACCTCCTTCCGTAGAAACGCCGTCAAATGCTTCTACGGTTATGACATCTCCATTAGGGTCACTGTCGTTAGCTAAAACATTTATACTAACAGCGATGTTCTGGTTCGTTGTGATCTTGTCATTTACCGCTGTGGGAGGAGTATTCACAGGCTCTGGCGGTAAATTGATGATGTTGAGCAAGATGCTCACCAAGTCCTCATTCGTCGTGGTCTTAAGGAAGTCGCCTCCGGTGGTGTCTGCTATATCCTCAAGGGCAGACGTATCAACACCATTAGGGCCAGTGAATATTGTAAATATTTGAACTTGTGCAGTCGTCGGGTCAGGAGTGATGGGATCGTCGGATGGCACAAATGGGAAATCGGGATTAGCGTTGGGGTCACCAGGGTTACTTCGTTGTTGTGTACCGTTCGAGCCGTCATCTCCGAATGCCAGGCTAAAGGTATCGACTGAGCCGCCCGATCCCGCCACGGAGGAACGGTTTGCGACCGTGGCTCCAATACTACTAGCAAGGGCGTTCACTTGGTCAGCTAGGGCACCGTCTTTCGCTGCCGCGTCTGTAAATAGAGCGATCCGAAGCACGCCTGCGCCAAACCTCCATTCCCCCATAGACCCGTCTAGCGCAACACGAAGCCCGTCAAAGGCTGTCTCCGGCAGGTCGCCGCCACCGCTTACAGTGATGCTATTTATTGCTGCAATTGCGGCGGATTTTCTGGCTGCAAAGTCATCTTGATCTGTAAATGGGAGAATAACCGCTGACGGTTGCCCAATCGTAGTGTCCTTGTACTCGACCACCCCAATGCGACCATCGTTCTTGCCGCCAGCGAATACTGCATCAATAAGTGAAGATGCCTGCGCTTTGACTCTTCCTATCGATGAACCCATGCTGCCTGTAGTGTCGATCACAAGAGCGAAATCGGTTTGGAAGGTAAGACCGCCCTGTTTGAGTTCGTATGTCTTGCCACCGTCAAACTGCACGACTTCGACGTTTTTCAGCGTATCTGAACCAGCGTCCTTTGCACCGCGCACATTGCGAACTGACCAAGAACCGTTTGAATTTTTCCGGATGTCGTAGTCAAGTGGCGTCCCAAAATAAACTCCGGTGTCTCTACCAGCGCCTCCGTTCAACTCATCATCATCACCAGCGCCGAACAAAAAGTCATTGCCGTCACTAGACTGAAGAATGTTAGGGGATGACCCTCCGATCAGCAGGTCGTTCGACATACCGAGTGCGGTCGAACTCATGTCGGTGTTTCCACTTCTGGCAGCATCGATCGCTGCACCATTGGTATACTCATAATTGAGTTTATGAAGGGTTCCGTCATAGTCGTATGCAATGTAAGAAACCTGTTCGGGAAGACCAAGCTCCTTGTAAATCTGATTTACAAACTTAACATTATCTCCTTTGTAATCTGAGGGCGTCCAATTATCTAGTAGACGTAGGCGGGAGTTAACCTACCATTGATTATTTCTTCAATGCTTTGCCCGAATAAGTCCATTTGAAGGG
>NZ_JAUBSX010000051.1:0-145 GCF_036704885.1 Microcoleus sp. F4-D5
CCTCTTCACTCCGAAAATGGAGCGATCGCACGCACTGAGAATAGAGCGAGCGCGCGCAAACTTGACATGCTCCCGTGTCGTAGGGACACTCCAAGAGTCCATAGGTCTCAACTTAACGTACAACCGATAGTCCGACAGGGGTTGA